>JAIBCZ010000194.1 GCA_024679645.1 Amphritea sp. | reverse complement strand
CTGGAACGGGCCAATCGGTTTGAGATGCAATGGGAACTTCGCTCAGCGGATGCCTGCCCTAAAGTTGTCATCATGGTTTCAAAGTTTGACCACTGCCTGAATGACTTGCTGTACCAGTACAAAATTGGCGCACTCAACATTCAGATACCCGCCATTATCTCGAACCACCCGGACCTTGAAGAGTTAGCTCGCTGGTATAACATCCCCTATCACCACCTGCCAATCACAGCGGATACTAAACCCCAGCAGGAAGCCCAGGTATGGAAAGTGATTCAGGAGAGTAACGCTGAGCTAGTTGTACTTGCCCGCTATATGCAAGTTTTATCATCGGAGATGTGTCAGAAACTGGAAGGTTGGGCAATTAATATCCACCACTCCCTGTTACCAGGGTTTAAAGGCGCTAAACCCTACCATCAGGCATGGGAGAAAGGTGTTAAAACAGTCGGGGCAACCGCCCACTACATCAATGATGATCTGGATGAAGGCCCCATTATTACTCAGGAGATAGAACCGGTAGATCACAGCTATTACCCAGAAGACCTGATAGCAAAAGGTCGGGATATCGAGCGACTGACACTCACGCGAGCGGTGCGCTACCACGTTGAGCAACGGGTGTTTTTGAACGGCAGCCGTACCGTCGTCTTTGCCGATTGATCAGCTACCGCGAGTAATCCAGAACAACCCCTTTGAAAGGCTTTGTCATATAGTCGGTATGTTCTGGGCGAGACAAATTCAGCGAGAACCCCGCCTTACACATCGCTTTAGTAAAGCGAGCATGACGGCCTCTGCCCGGATCAACCAGAATAACAGTGCACTCAGGTTTGCAGTGTTGAACGATAAACCGGGCGAGCTGTTCCACGTGCTCATCTTCATACAGCAGATCACTGCCAATTATCAAATCAAAGGTGCCAATATTAGTTGCCGAATCTGCCCAGCTGGTTCTCACAAAGGGCATCATGGGGTCATCGTTGAGACGGGTATTTCGCTGTAAGAAAGCCTCCACTTCAGGGTGATAGTCCGTTGCCGTTATATTCGCCTGCAAATGATTCAACAGCACCGACGCAAGCCCAATACCACACCCAACTTCCAGAATCCGCTTATCCTTAAAGTCTGAATTAATAAGATGATGAGCCAGAACCTGTCCAGAGGGCCAGACTATACCGAAAATGGGCCAGCTTGCTGAAGAGATCCCGAGGGATTCAGCTTTACCCTCAGCATCTTCAAACTCCTGATTACTGCGCAGCGTACGCAGGTGAATATCAATCTTATCGAATTCGTGGGTATCGTACCTGACCCGGACTGCCATACTTCCTCCTGATGGATTAAGTGAATAGCAGATGGCTTGATATAGAGCGGGTATTTCACAAGGAAAATGCTTTGAAACTTCAGGCTACAGCAGATCAGTAGAGATAGCGAATCGAGCTATGAAACAAAAATGCACCTTGCGGTGCATTTTAAAAAGCTATTACACATAGGTATCAATTAACGAGTCTGCTCCACTATTTTATCGCAGATATACTCACCAATAGGGATCGCTGAGGTAGCCGCAGGTGAAGGTGCATTACAGACATGCAGTGAGCGGGGGCTTTCAGCAAAAAGGAAATCATGTACCAGTGACCCATCATTCATAACCGCCTGTGCACGGATGCCCGCCGGATAGTGCTGAAGATCTGCTGTTTTCAATTGAGGGCAATACTTCTGAACCAGTTTCAGATAACCCGGTTTCCAAAGGGAGTTCTTTGTTTCAACAATACCGGTGCCAATATGGCTCTTCAATACCCGCCAGAAACCTGGGAAAGTTACCATATCCCAAATATCACGCAGGCTGATATTAATTTTACCGTAGCCTTCTCGCTTCCACCCTTGTACGGCATTCGGACCGACAGTAACAGAACCATCAATCATACGCGTCAGATGAACACCCAGGAATGGTAAATCAGGATCTGGAATCGGATAGATCAAATGGTTAACGATCTGATTATATTTTTCTGGCAGCTTATAGTATTCACCCCGAAACGGGATGATCTGGAAGTCCGTTTTAATACCCAGCATCTTCGTTGTACGATCCGCCATCAGACCGGAACAGGTAATCAGGAAACGACCTTTAAAACTAACCTGCTGACCATTATGCACAGCATCGACTGTTACTTCGTCCGCTGTTTCTTTTAAGCCGGTGACCTTATGATTCAGGCGAGCATCTCCGCCTATCTCAACAAAACGTTCCGCCATCTTAGTAGTTACCTGTTGGTAATTCACAATGGCAGTGTCTTTCACCAGAATGGCACCCAGACCAATAATATTCGGCTCGCGGGCCTGCAACTGCTTAGCATCCAACAGTTCAACATCAATACCATTCTCATGACAACGCGTATAAAGTGCCTGCATACGCTCCACTTCCAGCTCAGTCGTAGCCACCAGCAGTTTGCCACACTGATTGTAAGGAACGTTGTTCTCATCACAAAACTTCATCGTCGCGGCGACACCCGCTTTACAAAACTGGGCCTTGAGACTTCCCGGTGCATAATAAACACCTGCGTGAATAACCCCGCTGTTGTGACCCGTCTGATGCTTGGAATACACCGACTCTTTTTCCAACAGCAGAATATTGGCTTGAGGATAACGCTGCTGTAGCTGCCATCCGGTCGACATACCAACGATACCGCCGCCGATGATGATGTAATCGTATGTCATTATTATTCACCTTTAGATAACAAAAAACGACGGAGCCGTTACCACAGCAACAGCCCCGCCGATATATATCCGCGCTAATTAACGCGCAATATTACTTAGTAAAATGGCCACGCTGGCGAAGCAGTTCACGACTTAGCTGAGGGTGAGCGACAAACTTGTCACGACCATGCAGCCAGCAATGATTTTGAACTACCAGCATAGTACCTACCGGTAAGCGAACCCCAAAGAAGTTTTCATCTCCTTCCAGCGACTCTCCCATCTCATACAGATACAGGCCTTCTGCCATATTCTGTGGCTCAGCAAACTGATCGATGAACAGCATATGCGGCTTGCCATTTTTATCTTCTTCAAAAAAGATAGGATGCTCAATCTTCGTTTCTACGTTCTTAGATTTCGGCGCACCCCAGACAATGTCCTGCTTAGCCATTGGGTGGTGATAGAAACGATCCAGCTCTGCCCAGTCATCAACGTGCAGCAACAATGAGTCACCGCCTTCCATATGAGCCTCACCCAGCTTCTGCATCAAGACAAAATCAGTACGCTCGTTTACATAAGTGCCGTCGTTATGCAGTTCCATACGACGGTGAGCCTGGCGCAGATAACTATCAGAATTATCGTCGTTCAATACTGTGAAACGAGCGTAGTACTTACCATACATCGCATCATGGTTCGGCATACCGATAATATGTGAGATCGCAGTCGACAATTTAACATCAAACTCAGTACGTAACTCTCCCGCTTCAATATCAGGAGCTCCCTCATACTGCAACATGAAAGCACCGGTGTCACGATCCTGTATGGTCTCGTTCAGGAACTTACCCAACGCGTAGCCGGTGATAGCGTCAAGCTTGTCAGCAACCGCGTAACGTAGAAATGGCTTATATTCCAACGCCTGTACTGGCCACTCAGCAATCGCTTTATCAAAAGCGCTGATTGTCTCTGATGTCAGGGTAACAACCTGCAAGCGTTTATTCGCAGCATAGGGTGCTACGGAAAATCCTTGAGGGGCAGTCGATTCAACTTCACGCAGCTGAGCTGTCATAGTGTTCTCTCCAAAACTGTATTTATTCTGTCCAGCGAACTCTCTTCAGGTACCACGACCAGATACTGGAGTTCTTATCAATTTGTTCTCGCTAACAGGCTCTGAATCAAGGCCGTTAAAATTGAGTCAGTAGCAAGGCAACTAAATAATGTCGACATTTTTATAAAACGTCAACATTATTTTTAAATACTTCACTTAACTAATGAATGTCGCTACTTTAGAATAGAGCTGTAAAATGATCACAAAGCCTTTAAAAACAGATAACTAAATCAAAATAGCCATGAATAGACCGCCTGTAGCCGCAGATAACAACCGGAATAGCTCTGCCCTGATAGTGGTAAGCGAACTTAAACAGGATATTCTCAACGGCTACTTCCAACCCGGCGAAAAGCTTAAGATGACTCGTTTGAAAGAGCGCTACCAAGTTGGAGTTAGTCCCCTGCGGGAAGCACTATCACAACTTTTAATCGAACAACTGGTCGTCGTGGAAAACCAACGGGGATTCAAAGTACATCCGGTTTCCCGTGAAGAGATGCTGGATATCTACGCCACCCGTGCAGAAATTGAAGCGCTTTGTATTGGCCTGGCCATTGAGAAAGGTGATGATGAATGGGAAGCAGGTATCCTGGCTGCCGCTCATAAGATGAGTAAATTTGGTGACTTAGTAGAAAAAGACCCACAGGAGTGGGAGCGACGTCACCAGGCCTTTCATACTGCTATTGCGATTGGCTGTAACTCTCCGGCGCTACTCCAGGTTCGCCGTTCGCTATATGAGAAAGCCTCTCGGTATCGAAATCTCTGGCTAAAGAAAAACATGGCTGAAAGTGCCATCTTTGATATCAACCAAAAAGAACATGAGCGCTTAATTGAGGCCTTACTCGGTCGCAACAATACAAGCGCACAAGACCTCATCAAAGAGCACCTTTTGACCCCTAGCCGGGCACTTGAAGCCAACCAGGGTTTAGAAGGACTGGATCG
>JAIBCZ010000164.1 GCA_024679645.1 Amphritea sp. | reverse complement strand
TGATAAAGCACCAGACCCGCAGATGATAGCGACACTGATGGGGCTTGAGTCCATCCAGATCATAAAGCCAGAGGTTATTATTGCTTACTTGCGAAGAACCGGCGTGGTCGATGACACAAAGACTGATGAGGAAATAATGGGCAGCCTTGCGGGGATTGGTGAAGAGTAATGTCTTCTAATCAGTACCTAATAGGTGCATCAGTCCGACACCAGATATTCATGCAACGCAGGGCAGGCGGAATATATAATGACCTTATCCCTCTGCTCAATAGCATGCAGAAGGATATTATTGCCCGGCTGAATACTGATTTAACGGACTTCCAGCTATACCGGCTCAGATCATTACAGGTAGAAATCGACTCTATAATCACTGAGTACGCTGATCAGATTACCGGCCAGCTATCACTCGATTTTAACGACCTTTCTGAGTATGAAGTAGGCTTCACGCAAAGAATGCTTAACACTGCCGTAACGGTGCAGACAGCTATCCCGGCGGCTGAGCAAATAGCTTCTATCGTGACTGACACGCCTATCAAGTTAATATCGGGCAAGGCTACAAAGCAGTTTGTCGGTGTGTCTGGGTTGGTGGATGAGTTCGAGCGATCAATAAAGCGTGAGATTGCTGGGCAGGTTGCTATATTGCCGATAGTGCAATCAGGCGCGATTGAAGGCGCTACCACTGATGAGATAGTACGCAACATAACACGGATTACCGGCAAGGCTTCAAAAGCTCATGCGAAGACGGTGGTAAGGACTGCGACCAACTCAATTGGGTCAGAGGCTCGTAAACAAACGTATATTGCGAACGCTGACATTCTGGAAGGCGAGGAGTTCATTGCTACCCTGGATAGCAGAACAACTGCCGAATGTTCAGGTTTTGATTCTGAGGTGTTTGATGTTGGTGTCGGCCCATATCCTCCTCTGCATTATGGGTGCAGATCTGTCAGGGTGCCGAAGATTAAAGATGAGTTTAAGATACCTGGTTTGGAAGGTGAGCGAGCTTCTGTGTCTGGCCCGGTGTCAGCAAGTAAGACATTCGGTGGCTTTTTACGTGACCAGTCAGCAGAGTTTCAGAAGGAATACTTCAGCAAGTTTAAAGATGGCGATCTGAAATATGACCTATGGAAAAAGGGCGGCTTGCCTATAGGTAAATTTACTGATGCTGAGGGCGCTGCTTATACAGCTGATGAGCTTCGCGCACTGGAGCCAATGGCATTCGAGAAAGCAGGCTTATAGCCTTATATCAAAAAGTTATAGTATCATTATTTAATATGCTACTATTATCGAAACGGCCTAGGGCCAAAACCACAACGCATGAGGTGCAAACGTGGCAAAGTTTAAATTAGAAGATGGCACAGAGATTGAGGCGTTTACGCCTGACGAAGTAAAGTCGATGGTTGAGACTGAGGTTATCGGCCTAAAGGCTAAGCGTGATGAATTGCTAGGGCTGCATTCAAAGGACAAAGAGCGGCTTACTGAGTTAGAGCAGGCGCAGAAATTGGCCGAAGATGAGCGGCAAAAAGAGAAAGGTGAGTTTAAAAGCCTTTACGAGAAAACACAGTCAGAGCTTGAAGCAGAGCGAGACAATGCGCGGAAGTTTCGCCAGGTTATTCAGGAGCGTGATTTAGAAGGTAACGCTAATTCACTGGTGTCTGAGTTAACAAGAGATTCAAAACGGGCTGAGCTGCTACGTAAAGAGGCGCTACAGTTCGCGAAGTATACCGATGAAGGTATTCAGTATGAAATTGGCGGTGTCACTGTTGACGCTGACAAGGTTAAACAAAAATTAACTGATGATTATCCCTTTTTGGTGGATGGTTCACAGGCAAGCGGCGGCGGGGCTCAAGGAGCATCAAAGCAAACCCAAGGGGCTGAGGAAAAGAGTACTAGCAGTGATGCTGAACAGGCCAAGAAAAGCGGTGATGTCAGCGGCTTTTTAAAAGCTCAATTACAGACAAATTTATCAGGGTAAAAAATCATGGCTGATCCAATTACTTCAGGTCTTTTAGCTGCGGCATTAGACGACAAGATTATTAATGAGGCGTTTGAAATTGCACGTTCTAACCGAACAGGCATTCTCCAGACGGTAAACTTTGGCGGCGCTCGCACTCCTTATGAGGGCTATAAAATGTCCTGGTTGGATATGCGAGTCGATGCAACTAACTCAGCAACTACTGCTCAGGTTCTTGTTGCTGCTACGACTGTCCCTGTTGCTGATGGAACTAAGTTCCGTGCAGGTATGACCGTATCAGTATCATCATCTGACGAGGTTATGATTGTTGAGTCTGTGTCCGCTAATAACCTGACTGTATCCCGTGGCTTCGGTGGCACTACAGCGGTTCAGATCGAATCTGGCGACATCATCACAATCGACTCTGTGGGTCGAGAAGAAAACTCACTCGCTGCTAACGATGGCATTTTCCAGCCTGAGACAGTTGAAAACTTCTTTCAGACAATGGATACCGCAGTCGAAATGTCCCGCCGGGCGCTGGCAACTTTGCAACACGGTAATACCAATGATCTGGCCTTCCAGATCTCGGAGCGTATCCGTCAGCTAACCATTCAGATGGATCGTGCTTTGGTTCGCGGCCGTAAAGCTACGCACACTATCGGCTCTAAAGATGTTAGCTATACTGGTGGCTTGCGTTACTTCTTGGATCAGGTAGGCGCTCATGCTGTCGATCACAGCGCGGCGGCTCTAACTCTTGATGCTATCAATGATCTGAATGCTGAAATTGTATCGCGTGGCGGTATGTCTGACACTGTGGCGGTAGGTATTGCGAAAGCGCGTACCCTGAACAGCCTTGTGGCGGCAAACTACAGCTCTGAGCGTCTAACAGACTGGCAAGCTGACGAAGGCTCTGTTCTTCGTCTTCCTTCTGATCTGCCTCTGGTTGGCAATATCACAAACATTGTTGTTGATACTAACCTGGCAGACGATGAGCTGGTGATCTACGACTCTGGTAGCGTCTCTGTCATTCCAATGGCGGCTGGTAACAGCTCTGATTCTGGTAACTGGCAGACCAAAGACGCAACTCAGAATGGCCAGGACGGTGAGCGCGTTCGTGTTCTTGGTGATTTCGCCATGGAAGTTCGCCAGTCTAAGACGCACATGGCTCGCTTGCACAACATCGGGTAATGGCTTATGAAATTTAAATCATTTCCATTCAAGAAGGTCGCCCGAAAGGGCGGCTATATTGAGTTCGATGCTGAAGGCAGTTTTAGTACTTCAGATAAGACCTTGATAGAGGCTCTTGGTAAAGCTAAGGAGGTTGAAGAGGTTAAAGCCACAACCAACAAAGCTAAACCAAAAAACGAGCAATAATGATATAATGGCCCTTCGGGGTCATTTTTGTTTTACGGGGCAGCTATGAAATTTCTACCAGATTGGTTTAATGAGTATCTATCGGATGACCCTGGGCACCCATCAGGACGACTTAAAACAACGGCCATAACTGATCTTGAACGGCAGATTGAAAAAGGAAAAGCTTATACCTTTACTGAAGAGCTGAATTTCGCGGCTAGTGAAATAAAGTACTTACTGCTCAGAACTCCAGCAGATAAAGTGGTGAAAATAAAAAACCGTATTATATCCTCTGATGGCGGTTTTCGGTATGTGCCACAGACTGGCAGCACATTTGTTTTAGGATCTGAGATACTTAAGATAGTTAACCTTAAGGGTGCTGTAGGCAATGGTAATGGGACTGATATTTATAATGTCGAATCTGTATCTGTTGAGGGTTCTGGCTTTGATGTTGTGCGCAACCCTAACGGCCAAGGCGGACAAGCCTCTCCAGGGACTTATGGCGACATCGGCAGTCAGAGAGAATTGGTTCCTGCCACTGACTACCTATTAAAGTTCGAGAACACCGACACAAACAACGGAATTTACATTGTGTATACGCTGATATTCACAGAGGAGCCTATTTGATGAACAAGCTGTTACAGGTAGCGATTGCAGTAGATCAGCTTGGAAATGCTCTGTTGGGTGGCTGGGCTGATGAGACTCTATCGAGCCGGTCATATCGCAGCATTCCAAAAGCGGCATGGTTGATTGATAAGCTATTCTTCTGGCAGGATAATCACTGCATGAACGCTTATATCTCAGAGCGTGAAGGTCGGCACCTTCCACCTGAGTTGAGGAGTTAGCATGGCGATCAGGGATACAAACACGGCTGAAGAATTCCCGTATATTTTTATGATTGAGCAGTCTATTTTTCAGAGTCGCATATTTAACCAAGCGGATAACCCTAAATATTCACTTTCCCTTGCTTGGCTTTATTACAAGATTGAGGCTGATGGAACTATGGTTTTTTCGTCAGAGCATCCAGAATCGTATAATAACGATGATTTTTATGTTGATGCTGTTGTTCATCTAATGGATGGTGACAGTACGCACTCAGATACACTGACAGCACAGCAGCTATCAGTTAAGCATATTATCCAAGAGCATACAGGCAAAACGCTGGAGGTTGTTTAAATGGCGGTTACACTGTCTGGCATGACGCTCCACACAAATAACGACAATGAGGGCGGTTGGGCAGGTACTGACGGGGCTGACACCTACAATAACGCGGAACAGGGCACTAACTCTGAGTCGTGGAACGTAGCGAAGAACTCGACTGAGACAGGTACTCTAACCAAGAGCGCGACACTTTCAACCACTCGGGGTATTTTCATATTCTGGATGAGTTCAAACCTTGCGCCATACTATACCTCGATTGATTTAGAGCTTCAGTCTACAGCAAGCAACTTTAAAAACTTTGAATGCGCCAACGCTACCAATAAAGCTATCGGTGGTAACTTTGTTCCTACCGCGGTTGATTTTATCAATAACGGCACAGAGACAGGTACCTTTGCCCCTGCATCATTGTCAGTGCTTCGGGTAATTGTCGATAACAGTGCTTCGGGTAATATTCGATCAGTGATTAACAACTGGGTCGATGCTATGTATTTTGGCCCCGGCCATACTATTTCAGGCACGACCACGACAGACAAAGCTTTTAAAGAGGCTTTCGATGTTGATAATCTAACGGCCAATAAGTATGGAGTTTTGCGGGAATTCGGTGGGCAGATATTCAGCCAGGGGGATATTGATCTAGCTGGTACGCTGACCTCTATCGGCGAAACACTGGTATTCCTGGAGACAGTAAACGGGTTTAGTACTTATAACCTGGATATTACCGGGACAGTCACACTAGAAAACACCTCTATTCTTGAAGATGGTGCTGTTGATTATAATTTTGACAGCACTGGAGCGGCTTCTTTTTCTATGACTGGTGGGGTGTTGCGTGGCTATCTAACGATGGTTAACGCTTCTGGTCAGAC
>JAIBCZ010000280.1 GCA_024679645.1 Amphritea sp. | reverse complement strand
GGTGACGATGATGTTATCAGCACCGGCTACCAGATCCATTGCGCCGCCCATTCCTTTGATCAATTTGCCGGGAATCATCCAGGAAGCGATGTTGCCGTTTACATCGACTTCAAATGCGCCCAATACTGTCAGGTCTACATGACCACCACGTATCATTGCAAAAGACTCTGCAGAGGAAAATATTGATGCGCCAGTCGCTGCGGTCACGGTCTGTTTGCCCGCATTAATCATATCCGCATCGATCTCGTCTTCAGTTGGGAAGGGGCCCATACCTAGTAAACCGTTCTCTGACTGCAACATTACTTCGATGCCATCAGGAACATAGTTGGCTACCAGAGTGGGAATACCAATACCCAGGTTAACGTAAAAACCGTCTTGTAATTCGCGGGCAATACGCTGTGCTATCTGTTCACGTGAGAGTGCCATTGTCTTTCCTCTTCTTTCTGATAGCGCAAAACTTAGCCGCTATCCGAAATTAAATATGTTTACCGGAGTGTCGTATCAGCCCTGACGCACAGTGCGCTGCTCAATACGTTTTTCGAAACTGCCCTTAATGACACGATTGACGTAGATGCCAGGCGTGTGAATTTCAGCAGGGTTCAATTCACCCGGCTCGACAATCTCTTCAACTTCTACCACGGTGATCTTGCCAGCAGTGGCAGCCATCGGGTTGAAGTTTTGTGCGGTATCTCGGTAAACCACATTGCCGTAAGTGTCAGCTTTCCAGCCTTTTACAATGGCAAAATCTCCGGTGATAGACTCTTCCAGAATGTATTTGCGGTCATTGAATTCGCGTACTTCTTTGCCGTCACCGACAGGGGTGCCATAACCGGTAGCGGTATAAAATGCGGGAATACCTGCACCACCCGCACGCATTTTCTCAGCCAGAGTACCCTGAGGTGTAAGTTCAACCTCAAGCTCACCCGCTAACAACTGTTTTTCAAATAGTGCGTTTTCACCAACATAGGAGGAGATCATCTTTTTAACCTGACGATCTTCAAGCAGGATGCCCAGACCAAAGCCATCGACACCGCAGTTATTAGAGACGAAAGTAAGTTCCTTAGTGCCCATGGTCTTGATCTGTGCGATCAAGTTTTCTGGGATACCGCAAAGGCCAAAACCCCCGGCGATGACTGTCATGCCATCTTCAAGGCCCTCCATCGCTTCTTCATAGCTGTTTACAACTTTATTGAAACCTGACATCGGTGTAACTCCGCATTTTTGGTTTTTGTTATCTTAGATCTGCACTTTATTTAGACGCTTATAGATTGGTATCCGGCTGGGACTATTCCGTTCCCGGAATACCGGATACCTGTTTCGCGAATAGGTTTAGTCTCTTATAGGTCGTATTATTTAGCAAATTTAATGATTTAAACTATTTATAAATTTTGTTTATATATAGGTTGAATATAACGAATTGGATGATGCGCAATGGCCAATATTACCCTGAAGCAGTTAAGAGCTTTTGTTGCGGTTGCCCGTACACAGAGCTTTACGGAAGCCTGTGCTCAGGTACATCTGTCTCAGCCTGCGTTAAGTATTACGATCAAAAATCTCGAAGAAGAGGCGGGTGGTGCATTATTCAGCCGGACGACCCGAGCGATTGCGCTGACACCCGAAGGTGAAGAGTTCTATCCGGTCGCGCAGAAGGTAATTCATGACTACGATGCTGCACTGGATGATCTGACCCAGCGTTTTGCGCTTAATCGCGGGCGGGTAGTACTGGCGGCGATGCCGTCATTCGCCAGCAGTTTACTGCCGGGTATTATCAGTGACTATCGCTCGCTTTATCCTAATGTCAGTGTGACGGTGAATGATGTTATCGCCGAAGACGTTGTCGATATGGTAAGAAACGGACAGGTTGAGGTGGGAATAACCTTTGATCCGGGCCGGTTCGATGATCTTAGATTTACGCCCTTGTTTGATGATCGCTTTGTAGCTGTTGTCTATTCAGATCATCCGTTAGCCAGGCAAGAAACGGTTGCCTGGCAGGCACTGTTAGACAATGATTTTATCGCCCTGCAGCGACCCTCCAGTATTCGCTTGTTAATTGAAGCAAAGCTACGGCAGTTGGGGTTACAGGTATTACCTGAGTTTGAAACGCATCAGCTGGCGACGATTGGTCGAATGGTGGCAACCGGATTGGGGGTGAGCGCTGTCCCTTCACTCTGTATTCAACAGATGCGTGAATTAGGCGCGATATGTCGTCAACTTGATACCCCGGTTATGTCGCGGCCGGTGGGAATTTTAACCCGCAAGCGTTATCCGCTTTCTAAAGCGGCGGTGAGTCTGGTGGATATTATTCAAGGGGCGGCGGCTGATCTCTCAGAGCGGGTAAAGCTGTAGCGCTTCAGTGAATGTTACAAATACAAAAAAGCCACCGTCTTAACCGGTGGCTTAGCATCTAACCTGTTGTTAAATGAGGGCTTCAGTATCAACGCGCGAAATTGATATTAAACTCTTTAAACTGAGGGGTGCCAGATGTCTGCATCCACTCATATCCCACCATCTCTTTGGTCACAATATGAATGCCACAATGGCGCATTCTTTCAAGTGCCATCGCTTTAT
>JAIBCZ010000022.1 GCA_024679645.1 Amphritea sp. | reverse complement strand
AACGGGGGCGCCGAGATTCAGTTCTGTCAGGTTTTTAATAACCTGCTCAGACTGCTCCTGTTCCCGGGAGCGGCGTCTGCGCTGAAAAACCTGGTGTCCAAAAAGTTGAGTTTCGGTTATGAGGTGGAAGTTGCCAGCAACGCTCAGGCCTTGTTCCAGGGGGTAGACGCAGATATTGATCGGGAAGCCGTCGTCAAAAAACTGCGATAGATTATCGACATGATGCGGTTTGATGTCGATTCGCCCGAGCAGCTCCATCAATGCTTCGCGTCGTCCGGCAGATTCGGCACAAAAAAGTACTTTGTCCTGGGTTTTGCCAAGAAATGCATCTATTGCTGCAAGAGGCTGGCTGGCCTGAGCGTTGATGGTTAATTCTGGTGGTTCTGTGAGTGACAGGTTATAGCGCCCCGACTCTGCTCGTGCCTGGGTCTTGCCTTGTTGTAGCTGGACCCGTTGCATGGGCTTTAGTGTGCTAAGCAGCTCAGTGGCTGGAACAAAAAGCTTATCCGGTGCGAGGAGAGGGCGCTCAATATCATGGCGGCGTTCTTCATAGCGTTCCTGTACGTCATGCCAGAACTGTTTGCAGTGATCTTCAAGGTCGGTTTCGGTGAGGATTAATGCGTTCTCTGGTAAGTAGTCAAACAGCGTGGCGCTGGTATCAAAGAACAGCGGCTGATAGTACTCGATCCCGGGAGGGGTTAATCCGTTGGAAATGTCTTGATAGGTAGGGCAGCGCTTGTAATCGACATCAAAGGTTTCACGCCAGCGTTGTTTAAAGTCTTTAATTGCCGGTTCATCAAAGGGGAACTCTTTAGCGGGCAATACACGGATATTGTCCACTTGATCAATGGAGCGCTGGCTTTCGGGATCAAAGGTACGAAGTGTTTCTACTTCATCGTCAAACAGTTCAATCCGGAAGGGGGTTCTGCTACCCATCGGGAATATATCAATAATAGAGCCGCGTATGGCAAATTCACCGTGTTCATAGACGCTTTCAGTGAGGTGATAGCCCGCATCGGTAAGTTTGTTACGGGTGCTGTCCAGATCGAGTCGCTGGCCCTGATCTAAAATGAGGGTGTTGCCATCCAGAAAGCGCGGTGGAGCCACTCTGTGCATGAGTGTACTGGCCGGGATGATCAGTACTCCGCGTTGTAGCTGAGGGAGTCTGAACAGGGTGTTGAGTCGTTCGGATATTATGTCCTGGTGAGGAGAAAAACTGTCGTAGGGAAGTGTTTCCCAGTCGGAGAATAGCAGGCATTCAATGCTGTTATCGCTGAAGAAACCAATCTCGGACTTGAGGCGGGTGGCATTATCACTGTCATTAGTGATGCAAAGTATCAATCCCGGGTGTTGGTTGGCGATATCGGTTGTCAGCATGCCGCGGCCTGCGCCGGGGAGGTTGCCTATGCGTCGGATGTCACCGTCTGATTTGGGTAATTGATACTCGTTCTTAAACACTTAAGGCTCGCTCCGTTGTCCAGGACAGGCCTGATTTGGCCTGTGGTATTGATCCGGTCGCTTATGTTACGGCGCGTGCGATAAAAGTACAGTTTATTATGCCTCTGTCCTTAGTAGTCGTTGATTTGTTCGCATCTTTCATGAATCCGTCATGCATTGGTAATAAATTTTTAAATTAACCCTAAAGTGTAGCGTTTCTGATTTGCCCGCAGGTGCGGAAAAGAGGATAATACCGGCCAGCGAAAATTTGACTACTATTTTGACTACTACCATTTTGGAGTGTGCCGTGAGCCAAGAAAAAGTGTTAGCTGACTGGAAAGGTCGCGAAGCTTTAGCTGAAGAATTGATCCCAGTTGTGGGTCGTCTTTACCGTGATAAAAACGTTGAGACCTCTGTATATGGGCGTTTGATTATCAAACGTTCTGTCGTTGATGTTTTGAAAGCGCATCGTTTTGTGCGTCAGGTTGAAGAGCAGGAGTTATCTGTAAGAGATACTCACCCTGTTTTATCGGCACTGGACAAGATTGATGTTAAGAATGCTCATGTTGATGTGGGTAAGCTGGCGGTTAAATTCCGTGAAGAAGGGAATGGTGCTTCTCTGGAAGATTTCCTTCAGGCTGAGCTTGCGCCTGCGATCGGTGGTGACCCAGCAGAACCAACTGACGTTGTTTTATATGGTTTCGGCCGTATCGGACGTTTGTTGGCGCGTCTGCTTATTGAGCGTACGGGCGGTGGTCAGGCGTTACGTTTGCGTGCAATTGTTGTGCGTAAGGGTAAGGCGACTAATGATCTGGAAAAGCGTGCCAGCTTATTGCGTCGCGATTCTGTTCACGGCTCTTTCCGCGGAACTATCCAGGTTGATGAAGAGAATCAGGCGATTATTGCTAATGGCAACCTGATTAACGTTATCTACTCTGATGGTCCTGATCAGGTTGATTACACGCAATATGGTATTAATAATGCGTTGGTGCTGGATAATACTGGTATCTGGCGCGATGAAGCTGGCCTGTCGTTGCACCTGAAGTCAAAAGGTGTTGCGAAAGTAGCGCTGACCGCTCCGGGTAAAGGTATCAAGAATATCGTAATGGGTGTTAACCATGCTGATATTTCCGATGATGACAAAATCCTGTCTGCTGCATCTTGTACAACTAACGCTATCTCTCCAGTACTGAAAGCATTGGACACTAAGTATGGCGTGACTAATGGTCATGTTGAAACTGTTCATGCATACACTAACGACCAGAACCTGATAGATAACTATCACAAGGGTGATCGTCGTGGACGTGCTGCGGGTCTGAATATGGTTATCACTGAGACCGGTGCTGCAAAGGCGGTTTCTAAGGCGCTGCCTCAGTTGGAAGGTAAGCTGACGGGTAATGCGATCCGTGTACCTACGCCAAACGTGTCTATGGCTATTCTGAACCTGAATCTTGATAACCCAACAGACAAAGAAGAGTTGAATGCATACCTGCGTGATCAGGCGCTTCACTCGCCATTGCAAAAGCAGATCGACTTCAGTAATTCTCCTGAAGCGGTTTCTTCTGACTTTGTTGGTTCACGTGCTGCTGGTGTTGTTGATGCACTGGCAACGATTGCTGAAGACAATCGTTGCGTGCTCTATGTTTGGTACGATAATGAGTTTGGTTACAGCTGTCAGGTGATTCGTCTGGCTCAGCGTATGGCTCAGTGTACTCTGCCTGCATTCCCTAAAGCTGTTCGTTAATTCGACTTTAGGTTAATTGCAAAACCGTCCTAAGGGGCGGTTTTTTCTTGGGTTTTTCTTCATATTACTTAATAGAATAAGCTTATCACTTAAAGTTCTGAATAAGCTTGGTTAATAGTGACCTAAAAGTTACCTTTAGTGTCCCCTCTGGTAGAAAAATTACCTCCCGATCTTTATACTTAACCGGTTTTTGGGTTGGGGTAGTCCTGTCCGTTTGTAGGGTATTTTGCTTTGATTTGTGACATCAGGGGACAATGTTGCAGAGTCTGGAGCATCGCGTTCTGCGGGGTTAGGGCCCTGAAAAAATTATAATAGTGATTGGGTGAGGCGGATGATCAAGATCAAACAGGGTCTGGATCTACCTATTACGGGCGCACCAGAGCAGACTGTATCGGCAGCTGTTGAGGTTAAGTCCGTTGCCGTGATCGGCTTCGATTATGCAGGCTTGAAGCCTACGATGCGGGTCAAGGTGGGAGATCGAGTAAAACTCGGTCAAGTGATCTTTTCCGATAAGAAAACTGAAGGTGTAGATTTTACAGCACCTGCTGCGGGGGTAATCAAAGAGATTAACCGTGGCGAACGTCGCGTTCTGCAATCTGTTGTTATCGAGATAGATGGCGATGAAGCGGAACAATTTACGAAGTACGAAGCATCTCAGTTGTCGTCACTGACAGCTGAACAGGCTCAGGAAAATCTGGTTAAGTCCGGTGCCTGGACCGCTCTGCGTACTCGTCCTTTCAGCAAAGTACCACAGCCGGGCAGCGCGCCCGCATCGATCTTTGTGACAGCGATAGATACCAATCCTCTGACAGTAAATCCCGAAGTGGTTATTGCTGAGCAGAGTGATGCTTTTGTGAATGGTCTGACTGTATTGACCCGTCTCACAGAAGGTAAAGTATTCCTGTGTAAAGCTGAAGGCGCATCTATTCCAACAACCGATGGCGTTACTGTCGAAGAGTTTGCGGGTAAACATCCTGCGGGCAACGCAGGTACGCATATCCACTTCCTGGATGCTGTATCAGCGACCAAGACAGTCTGGACTATCGGTTATCAGGATGTCATCGCATTTGGACAGCTGTTTACGACGGGTGAGTTATTCACTGATCGTGTCGTTGCAGTCGGTGGCCCTATGGCAACCAAGCCAACGTTACTGCGTACTCGTCTGGGTGCAAACCTGTCTGAGTTACTGGTTGGTCAGGTTAACGGTTCCAATAACCGTGTAATCAGTGGTTCTGTATGGAACGGCCGTAACGCAGCAGGCCCAATGGGCTACCTGGGTCGCTATGCTAACCAGGTGTCTGTACTGGAAGAGGGTAACCAGCGTGAACTGATGGGCTGGCTTGTGCCAGGTACAAATAAGTTCTCTGTACTGAATATCTTCGCGTCATTCCTGAACCCGTCTAAGAAGTTCAACTTCACAACGACGACTAACGGTTCAGAACGGGCCATGGTTCCAGTTGGACAGTTTGAAGAACTGATGCCAATGGATATTCTTCCAACGCAGTTGCTGCGTGCTCTGGTAACAGGCGACATCGTTCATTCGATGGAGCTGGGTTGTCTTGAGTTGGACGAAGAAGACCTCGCGCTGTGCACATTCGCTTGCCCTGGCAAGTATGAGTACGGCCCAATCCTTCGCGACAATCTGACGCGTATCGAGAAAGAGGCCTGATCATGAGCTTGAGAAATATTCTTGATAAAATGGAGCCGCATTTCCATAAAGGCGGCAAGTATGAAAACTGGTACGCGCTGTATGAAGCTGCAGATACCATTTTTTACACGCCGGGTCACGTGACTAAGGCGGCTGCTCACGTTCGTGATGCAGTTGACCTGAAGCGGATGATGATTCTGGTTTGGGCTTGTACTTTCCCAGCTGTATTCTTCGGTTTGTACAACGTCGGCTTTCAGGCAAATACTGCTATGGCTGACTTGGGTATAACTGAGCCTTCAACCTGGCAGGGTGGTCTGGCAGCACTGTTCACGAGTTTTAATCCGGACAGTCTGTGGGACAACATCATGCACGGTGCGATGTACTGGCTACCTATCTATCTGACGACTTTTATTGTCGGTGGATTCTGGGAAGTCTTGTTCGCAATGAAGCGTGGTCATGAAGTTAACGAAGGTTTCTTCGTATCTTCTATCCTGTTTGCATTGATTCTGCCACCCTCCATTCCTTTATGGCAGGTAGCACTGGGTATCAGCTTTGGTATCGTAATTGGTAAAGAAGTTTTCGGTGGAACCGGTAAAAACTTCCTTAACCCGGCACTGACTGGTCGTGCTTTCCTATTCTTCGCATATCCTGCGCAGATGTCAGGTGATGCGATCTGGACTGCGGTTGATGGTTTCTCTGGCGCTACGCCACTGGGCCTTGCTGCAGCAGGCGGTGTTGATGCGATTCTGGCTCAGAACATTACCTGGTTCGATGCATTCATCGGTACTATCCAGGGATCTGTCGGTGAGGTATCAACCTTTGCCATCATGATCGGTGGTGCGGTGCTGTTGATCGCTAAGGTTGCTGCATGGCGTATTGTTGCCGGTGTATTCCTGGGTATGACGGTACTGTCGACTCTGTTTAATATCATCGGTTCCGATTCAAATGCGATGTTTGCTCTGCCGTTCTATTGGCATCTGGTGTTAGGTGGTTTTGCCTTCGGTATGTTCTTTATGGCAACCGACCCGGTATCCGCGTCTATGACCAATACGGGTAAATGGGTATTTGGTGCTTTGATCGGTGTCATGGTGGTTCTGATTCGAGTGGTTAACCCAGCGTTCCCTGAGGGAATGATGCTGGCGATTCTGTTCGCTAACCTGTTTGCGCCACTAATCGACAACTTTGTCGTGCAGGCGAATATCAAGCGGAGGGCTATGCGCAATGTCAGCGAATAAAGATTCTATCGGTAGAACGATAACCGTTGCTGTTTTGCTTTGTGTGGTTTGTTCTGTTGTCGTTTCTGCGTCAGCAGTACTGCTTAAGCCAAAACAGATAGCTAATAAAAATCTTGATCGTCAGACCAATATCCTGGCTGCAGCGGGTATAGCCACTGCAGGAAAAGATATTCCGGCGCTGTTCGGTGAGGTAATTGAGAAACGCTTCGTTGACCTGCGTTCCGGTAAGTACACAGAAGTGTCTGATCCGGCGCGTTACGATGCTAAGAAAGCAGCGAAAGAGTCCGACACTGGTGTCGCTCTGGAGCGTGGCATTGATATCGCCTCAATCAAATATCAGGCGAAAGTTATGCCTGTCTATCTGGTTAAAGGTGAAAGCGAAACTGGCTACGATAAGGTGATTTTGCCAGTACACGGTTACGGCCTCTGGTCTACCCTGTACGGTTTCCTGGCACTGGAAAGTGACCTCAACACTGTTGTGGGTCTGGGTTTCTACTCTCATGCAGAAACCCCTGGGCTAGGTGGCGAAGTCGATAATCCGAACTGGAAAGCGGTTTGGCCTGGTAAGGAAGTATATCCTGCCGGCTCAATGGTGCCAGAGTTGGGCCTGATTAAGGGGGCTGTTAATCCAGCTAACCCAAATGCTAAGCATCAGATTGATGGTTTGGCAGGTGCGACTCTGACAGCAAATGGTGTTACCAACCTGGTTCAGTTCTGGATGGGCAAGAATGGTTATGCGCCATTCCTGGCAAACCTGAAAGCAGGGGGGGCGTAACTCATGTCTCAAGCTAAAGAAGTCCTGTTAGGACCTATTTTCACTAATAACCCGATCGGTTTGCAGATCCTGGGTATCTGTTCCGCACTGGCGGTAACATCTAACCTGGGTACTGCATTTGTAATGTCACTGGCGGTAATCGTAGTAACAGCGTTTTCTAACCTGTTTATCTCGATTATTCGTAATCAGATACCGAGTAATATCCGGATCATCTGTCAGATGGCGATCATTGCATCCCTGGTAATTGTGGTAGACCAGATCCTGAAAGCTTATGCTTACGATATTTCGAAGCAGCTGTCGGTATTTGTTGGTCTGATCATAACTAACTGTATCGTAATGGGTCGTGCTGAAGCATTCGCGATGAAGAACCCTCCGGGGATCTCCTTCCTCGACGGTATCGGTAACGGTTTGGGCTACGGTGTAGTGCTGATCTTTGTTGGCTTCCTGCGTGAGTTATTCGGCGCGGGTAAGCTGTTCGGTATCGAAGTGTTGCCGTTGGTAACTGACGGTGGTTGGTATCAGGCGAACGGCATGATGCTGCTACCACCCAGTGCGTTCTTCATTATCGGCATGTTCATCTGGTTAGTTCGTACATTTAAGACAGATCAGGTAGAAGCGCCGGAATTTGAACTTGCGAAGAACTCTAAGAAGGAGGCTGTGTAATGGAACAGTATATCAGCCTTGTTGTTAAGGCGATTTTCGTTGAAAACATGGCGCTGGCCTTCTTCCTGGGGATGTGTACATTCCTGGCGATCTCTAAGAAGGTACAGACTTCTCTGGGTCTGGGTATCGCAGTTATTGTCGTGCTGGCGATCACCACCCCGGTAAACAACCTGATCTATAACCTGCTGTTGCGCGAAGGTGCACTGGCATGGGCCGGCTATCCGGAAGTAGATCTGAGCTTCCTGGGTTACATCTCTTACATCGGCGTAATTGCGGCGATGGTGCAAATTCTGGAGATGTTCCTGGATAAGTACGTGCCTGTACTCTATAACTCATTGGGCGTATTCCTGCCGCTGATCACTGTAAACTGTGCCATCATGGGTGCTGCACTGTTTATGGTTGAGCGTGATTACACTTTCGGTGAGTCTGTTGTTTACGGTACAGGTGCAGGTGTTGGCTGGGCGTTGGCAATTACTGCGCTGGCAGGCATCCGTGAAAAATTGAAATACAGCGACGTACCGGAAGGATTGCGTGGCCTGGGTATCACCTTCATTACTGTTGGTTTGATGTCTCTGGGTTTCATGTCTTTCTCCGGCGTTCAGCTGTAAAGCTGTCACATGATTACTAAAGGAAGGATTAGCTAATGAATGCAGAAATCGTCCTCGGCGTTGTCATGTTTACTGCGGTAGTGCTTGCACTTGTCGCGGTAATTCTGGCAGCCCGTTCAAAACTGGTTAGCTCCGGTGATGTGACTATTCGCATCAACGAAGATGAAGCTAAAACAATTACAGTACCTGCTGGCGGTAAGCTGCTGCAGACACTGGCAGAGAAAGGGATTTTTATACCCTCTGCCTGTGGTGGCGGTGGTACTTGCGCTCAGTGTAAGTGTCAGGTTCTTGATGGTGGTGGCTCTATGCTGCCAACTGAGGAATCACACTTCACAATGCGTGAAGCTAAAGAGGGCTGGCGCCTTTCTTGTCAGGTAGCTGTTAAGCAGGATATGGAGCTGGAACTTGAAGAGGAAATCTTCGGGGTTCAGAAATGGGAATGTACTGTTGAATCCAATCCTAACGTTGCCACCTTTATCAAGGAGCTGACTTTGCGTCTGCCTGAAGGTGAAAACGTTGACTTCCGTGCCGGTGGTTACGTTCAGCTTGAATGTCCTCCACACGAAGTGCATTACAAAGACTTTGATGTTGAAGAAGAGTATCGGGGTGACTGGGATAAGTTCGACCAGTGGCGTTATGTATCGAAGGTGTCTGAAAACACTATTCGTGCGTATTCGATGGCGAACTATCCGGAAGAGCGTGGTGTGGTTAAATTCAACATCCGTATCGCTTCTCCACCTCCGGGCACTGATTTTGCGCCTGGTATCATGTCATCTTACGTATTTAGCCTGAAGCCAGGCGATAAGATTACCGTTTACGGGCCATTTGGTGAGTTCTTCGCTAAAGATACCGATAACGAAATGGTCTTTATCGGTGGTGGTGCAGGTATGGCGCCTATGCGTTCTCATATCTTCGACCAGCTGAAGCGTTTGAACTCTAAGCGTAAGATCTCTTTCTGGTATGGTGCACGTTCACTGCGTGAGTGCTTCTACAATGAAGAGTACGATATGCTGGCCGCTGAAAATGATAACTTTAAGTGGCACCTGGCACTGTCTGATCCGCAAGAGGAAGACAACTGGGATGGAATGACCGGCTTCATTCACAATGTATTGTATGAAAACTATCTGAAGGATCATGAAGCGCCTGAAGATTGTGAATACTACATGTGTGGACCGCCTATGATGAACTCTGCTGTTATCCAGATGCTGGTTGATCTGGGTGTTGAACGGGAAAATATCTTCCTCGACGACTTTGGTGGCTGATCATCTGATGTCTGCGCTATTCAGACATATTCTAAAACGGCCGGCAGCTCTGCTGCTGGCCGCTTCGTTTCTGTTTCTTACAGTTTTGCCAGGCTGTAGTAAACAACCTCAAATTGTCGGTCATCAAGGACTGACCATGGGTACCAGCTTTACTGTTAAGTGGGTATCGTCTGATTCTCAGACAGATAAGAAACTCCCTGCTCAGATTGATCAGATACTGATAGATGTAAACAATGCAATGTCTACCTATCAGGCTGATTCCGAGCTTACCCGCATCAATCAGTTACCCGCAGGTAGTGAGGTAACGTTATCTTCTGATCTGGCAAAAGTGTTATCCCGGGCTTTAGAGATTAGCCAGTCCTCGGCAGGTGCATTTGATGTCACTGTAGGGCCGTTGGTTAATCTGTGGGGCTTTGGTCCTGAGGGGCGTATAATAAAAGCGCCTTCGGACGATGAAATTACCGCGCTGAATGAGCGTATCGGTTATAAAAAAATTCAGTTATCGAAAACGGGTACTGAGCTGTATAAGTCTGGCGATATTTATATCGATTTATCAGCAATAGCGAAGGGCTTCGGCGTTGATAAGCTGGCGCAGTTGCTCGAAGGTGCTGGGATCACCAGTTATCTGGTTGAGATCGGTGGTGAACTTCGCGCCAAAGGAATAAAGCCGGACGGTAATAACTGGAAAATAGCTATTGAAGCGCCGCTTGTTGGTGAGCGCAAGATTCAACGTATTATCGCGGTAAAAAATGTAGCGATAGCTACATCAGGTGATTATCGTAACTATTTTGAAGAAGATGGGGTTCGATTCTCCCATACGATTAACCCGGCTACGGCAAAGCCGATAGATCATAAGCTGGCATCAGTTACTGTCCTGGCTGCTGACTGTGCGTCTGCCGATGCGCTGGCAACGGCGATGATGGTATTAGGTCCGCAAGTGGCTGAACAGTACGCTTTGCAGGAAGGCGTCGAAGCTTTGTTAATTGTAAAAACAGAAGCAGGATTTAAAGAGATAATGACGCCGGGTTTTTCGGATTTTCTGGTGCAGTGAGGTAAAAAAAATGGCAACTATGGTTCTGAGTTTTGTAGTCCTTGGACTGGTAATTATTGGCATGGCGATAGGCGTAATTATGGGTCGCAAGCCGATTGCGGGTTCCTGTGGCGGTCTTGCAAATGTTGGTATCGAGGGTAAGTGTTCAATTTGTGGTGACGACCCTCAGAAATGCGATGACGAGAAGGAAAAGCAGAAAAAGAAGGCTGAAATAGCTGATATGGCTTACGAAGTTAAATAAAAGTGCAGTTAGGCTGTTAGTTGGGGGTTATGCGCAAAGAATACCTCGCTAACCTAAAGGCTAATGTGTCTGATCTAGCGCAGGCTATATGCTTTCAATATGCATTATCCTGAAGCACAACAAACGCTTAGACTTATATAACGTTATAGAAATTAACAGGTAATAGGGGAAAGTGATGGCTGTATATGACTATGATGTCATTGTACTAGGGTCTGGTCCTGCCGGTGAGGGTGCGGCAATGAACGCGGCGAAGAAAGGACGCCGTGTTGCAGTGATAGAGTCTCAGGATTCCGTTGGAGGTAACTGTACTCACAAAGGGACTATTCCATCTAAAGCCCTGCGTCACTCGGTAAAACAGATCATCGAGTTTAATACTAACCCTATGTTCCGCGATATCGGTGAACCACGCTGGTTCTCATTTCCTAAAGTATTAAAGCGTGCTGAAAAGGTTATTTCTAATCAGGTAATGATGCGGACCAACTTTTACGCCCGCAATCGTATCGACCTGTTCTTTGGTCTGGCAGAGTTCCAGGATAAGAACACTGTACTGGTAAAAGGCACCATTAATGGTGATGAGACCCTGCGCGCCAAGAATATTATTATTGCTACCGGCTCGCGCCCTTATACCCCGGAAGATATTGATTTCTCTCACCCTCGTATTTACAACAGCGATACTATCCTGACGTTGAGTCATACGCCTCGTACGCTGATTATTTATGGTGCCGGTGTTATCGGTTCTGAATACGCGTCTATCTTTAGCGGTCTGGGTGTAAAAGTTGACCTGATCGATTCTATGGGACGTCTGCTGTCGTTTCTGGATGCTGAAATTTCCGACTCGCTGAGTTATCACTTTAGAAATAACGCGGTTAAGATTCGTCACAATGAGTTTTACGAAAAGGTAGTGGCGGATGAGCGGGGCGTTACGCTGACGTTGAAATCAGGCAAAATGATCCGTGCAGATGCGTTCTTGTGGTGTAATGGTCGTACCGGTAATACCGATATGCTCAAGCTTGAGAATGTCGGGCTTGAGGCTAATGGGCGTGGGCAGATCGAAGTTGATGATCATTACCGCACCAAGGTCGAGGGTATGTATGCCTGTGGCGATGTGATTGGCTGGCCTGCACTGGCTTCAGCGGCGCTCGATCAGGGCCGTGCTGCCTCTTCAGATATGCTCAATGCGGATGATTTCCGCTATATCAATGATGTGCCAACCGGTATCTATACCATTCCTGAAATCAGTTCGATCGGTAAGACAGAAGAGCAGCTGACTGAAGAATGTGTGCCGTACGAGGTGGGTCAGGCGTTCTTTAAGGATACTGCCCGGGCGCAGATTTCCGGTCAGCCTATCGGTATGTTGAAGATCCTGTTTAACCGGGAAACGCTGGCTATTCTGGGTATTCATTGCTTCGGCGATCAGGCTTCAGAGATTGTGCACATCGGCCAGGCTATTATGAACCAGGAAGGTGAAGCGAATACAATTAACTACTTCGTAAATACCACCTTCAACTATCCAACCATGGCTGAAGCGTATCGGGTTGCGGCGATTGCCGGACTGAATCGGATCGCTAATCTTTAAGAATTAATGAAGACAAAAAAACCGCCAGCGGGCGGTTTTTTTACGACTAAAACAGATCAGTCACTATTGCTGTCTTTCGGTTTTTCAGGATTTTTGTAAAAGCCATCCTCGTAATACTTACCGGACACGCCTAGTTTTTTCTCCACCCAGCGGTTGTAATGTTTCCAGATAAAGAAGCCCGGAGTCATGGCGATCATGATACCCAGCATGAGACCTGAGCCAGCGTATTCTGTCGGCAACTGTGCGGTTACCCAGTCATAGAAACCGCTCTGGTCCATGACCAGATAGTAACCGGCGAGAAAGAGCAGGCCAAATGCAGTGGCGATGTGATGCAGTACTTTGTTGTGCGAGCTTGCAGACATGAAACAACTTATCCCAGATAACGGTGAGCTCGGAGGCTGGGCAGAAAAGGCTGAGGATCTATTTTAAGATCGCTGCGTTCCAGTCTGCTTCTTGTCTCAGGAGCGGTAAGAGGAGGCTCATTATACTCAGGTAAGAGGGGGTTTTCATCGTCCAGGGCCACAATAATCGGCAAAGAGGTGTTGCGGGCTTTGCGCAGCATCAGATCTTGTTGTTTCCAGAGGATGTTGGCGCGCATCACCGGTACCTGAGTCTGGATCTGCGCCAGCATATCCCCCGGACGTAAATTCCCGACCGCCTGTAGCTGAAGTTGAATATGCGCCTGGCTGGTATCCATCTTCAGAAGCTTTTCTTCCGCCTCTTTAGGCGTTATTTTACGGATACTGCGACCGCTGGTGTACCAACTGAAGCCGATTTTAACAGGCGGGGTTTCAATGACAGGAATCTGCCGATAACACTGTTTCAGGTGAAGTCGGGATGCGCCCTGTCGGTGCAGTAGCTCTGCCAGTTTTTCGGTTCTTCGCTGCAGGGTTTGTTGTAGTTCAGACGACTGACTCAGGCGGTATTCTGTGGCTAGCTTTTGAAACTGCGCTTTGGCTATATTCAGTTCCAGGGCGACACCAATCAGTTCTGCGTTGGCGCCGATCATGCCGTGCTGACTACGGGTCGTTCGGCCGTCCTGATTATCCTGATACCAGATGTCAGCATACAGTGCTGCGGCCTGATCGAGGTTTGTCGTCGTTTGTCCGGGTAGCCAATAGGGCTGTTGGCTGGTGCGTAAACACTCAGTAAATTTCAACAATACCTGATTCAGCTGAACCAGGCTGTCGACCAGCTCAATACTATTAGTACTGCTCTTCATTGAGCTGCTGGCGTTCACGTGCCTGGGTGGAGAGAATATAGCGGGCGACGATCATTCGGCTGCTTTCAGGGAGGTCGGTGAACTCAACCCCGATTTTATATTTACCATCCTCTTCCCCCGAGTATAGTACCTGTCCGTATAAGAGAAGGCCTGAAAAGGTCTCTTCGAAGACAACTTTAAGTGCCAGGAAGGTATTGAGTGGAATCGCTTCTTCGCAGTCGAAGCTCAAACCGCCTTCGCTCAGGCTGATCTCCTGGGCGGTTAGATTCTCAAATTCTACATCGCTTTTGGCTACGGCCTGGGCTATCGCGTCAATTTTATCGTTCATACTTTCAAGGTATGCGGCGACAGAAGGCTCTTTCTGAGCGATCTTGCGCAGGTGATAGTCATTATCACGCCCCAGGCTCTGGAGCTGGGTAAGAAGAAGAAAGAAAGGCGAAACCTCGAACTGAGTCGGTATTCGGCTATGTTCCATCTCATCTTCCGTGATGATTTTGTAGTCTACCGCTACCTTGCCTTGGATGCGGAAATACTGGCGTCGTTCCTGATTCAAAGTGGTGCCCTCAAAGTAATCTGACATTACCCGAGTATAGCGAATATTATTCTGATTTTGTTAGAGAAATTTACCTGTCTGTGATTTAATCCTCAGCCATGTTTAGACCATTCTCCCTGTACGTTGGGTTGCGTTATACCGCCGCCAAACGGAGCAACAATTTTATCTCGTTCATCTCATTAGTCTCAATGCTGGGGCTAATGCTGGGTGTGGCTGCGCTGATTGTCGTACTTTCGGTGATGAACGGTTTTGATCGCGAACTTAAAAACCGTATTCTGGGTATGGTGCCCCATGGCACCATCTCCGATTATGGTAAGCCCCTTGAAAACTGGCAGTCAGTCGCTGACCAGGTCAATCTGCAGCCCGGTGTTGTGGGAACAGCGCCCTATATACAGGCCCAGGGGATGCTCACCAATCGGGGAGTCGTCCGTGGAGTGCTGATCAACGGTATTGAACCAGCGCTGGAACAAAAAATCTCGATTCTGGGTAACCATATGAAAGCCGGTAACCTGGATCAGCTTAAATCGAAAAGCTACGGCATTGTACTGGGATCATTGCTGGCCCGTTCAATGGGGGCGAACCTTGGCGACAAAATCACGCTGGTGTTACCAGAAGCATCGATCAGCGTAGCAGGGGTGATTCCCCGCTTAAAGCGTTTTACTGTTGTAGGACTGTTTGAGGTAGGGGCAGAGCTTGATGCTAATCTGGCCTATATCCATATTGATGACGCGGCCAGAATTAAGCGGATGAGCCACGGAGTTGATGGTATTCGCCTGCAGTTTGATAACCTCTTCGAAGCACCTTACCGAATTCGTCAGATCATTACTGATCTGGGTGAATTTTACCGCGCCAGTGACTGGACCCGAACCCACGGCAATCTGTTTCAGGCCATCCAGCTCGAAAAGAAGATGATCGGCTTGTTGCTGTTTTTGATTGTATTTGTAGCGGCCTTTAATATTGTTTCGACTCTGGTGATGGTGGTAACGGACAAGAAAGGTGATATTGCCATCCTGCGAACACTGGGCGCAACACCGGGCCGAATAATGCGAATCTTCATGGTGCAGGGTACCGTGATAGGCGTTATGGGTACACTGTTAGGCTCCGCGCTGGGGATCGTTCTGGCATTGACGGTGACGGATCTGATCGCCTGGGTCGAGCAGGCTTTCGGCATCCAGTTCCTCAGTGCTGAGGTCTATTTCATAAGTTACCTGCCGTCTCAGCTTCGACTGGAGGATGTGGTGACTATTATCAGTGTGGCATTGACTATCAGCTTCCTGGCCACGTTGTACCCGGCCTGGCGCGCCTCACGTACACAACCGGCAGAGGCGTTACGTTATGAGTGATCTGGTGCTGCAGTGTATAGAATTGAAGAAAGCTTACGGTGACGGTGATATCGCTGTAGAAGTGCTACGCGGTGTTGAGCTAGAGGTAAAGCGGGGAGAGACTCTGGCAATTGTCGGCAGCTCCGGCTCAGGCAAGAGTACCTTGCTGAATATGTTAGGCGGCCTGGATCTGCCCAGCTCGGGTGATGTGCGCATCGATAACCAGTCTTTTTTCGATATCAGCGAAAAAGCGCGCGCGCAGCTGCGTAACCGTTCACTGGGCTTTGTTTACCAGTTTCACCACCTGTTAGCGGAATTCAGTGCGCTGGAGAACGTTGCGATGCCGCTGCTGATCAGAGGCGAGTCGATTAAATCCGTACAAGAAAAGTCAGCAGAACTGCTGCGTTCAGTGGGGCTGGGGCATCGCCTGGAGCATAAGCCGTCAATGCTGAGTGGTGGGGAGCGTCAGCGGGTCGCGATTGCCCGTGCACTGGTGACTAATCCGGCCTGCGTGCTGATGGATGAGCCTACGGGTAATCTTGATCGGCATACGGCTGAAGATGTTCAGGCACTGATGGATAATCTCAACGCTGAGTTTGGTATCTCGTTTGTGGTGGTTACCCATGACTTGCAGCTGGCCGAAAAACAGGGGCGGGTGATGGAGCTTCAGGATGGTTTACTGCAAGAGATAAAAGTTTAAGCTTTATTGAATTCGTACATGGATACTCTAAAAAAGCCGGAATCTATTCCGGCTTTTTACTATCTGTGTCATCTGAATCACTGTTCTGGTAAGCGACTTCATCAGTGCACTTTTTTGCTGAGCTACGGGTTTGACGCTTCCGCCAGCTTTTGTTTACCTGCCATACCCAGAAACCCTGCATCAGGAAATACCCTAGCGTACCGCTGACAATACCGCAGGTTAAAGAGCCTACCAGCAGCGGTAACCAGATATGAGACAGCTCAGTGGTAAGCCACTCAACGCTCATGACAAATTCGACCTGTTGAGCGTCGGCACCTACCATCAGCGTCCCCACCCAATAGGCAAAGTAGAACATGGGAGGGATAGTAATAGGGTTAGTGATCCACACAAGACTCACTGAGATAGGCAGGTTACTGCGGATAAACAGTGCAACCACCGCGGCAATCACCATCTGCGATAGCAGCGGGATAAAGGCGCAGAATAAACCGACAAAAAAAGCCTTGCTGACAGATTTTCGGGTCAGATGCCATAAGTTGGGGTCATGTATATAACTCCCGAGCCAGCTGAGATAGCGGTTGGATTTGAGCTTGCGCTCATCCGGCATATATTTTTTGATTAATTTGCGCGGCATCAGGGACGCACTTATAGTAGATGTATGGGGCATTAATTATGCCCACTATAACTCACTAAGCCAACCGGAAATCATGGATGATAGGTATAGCTTT
>JAIBCZ010000126.1 GCA_024679645.1 Amphritea sp. | reverse complement strand
GGTTAGCGCTCTAACATCAACAACATCTGGGCCCATTGTACCGGAGTGGACGGGTAGCTCAAAAACCTCATCGATGCCGTCAATTGTTAAGCGTGCTTTCTTGTCAGCCATTATAGGCTCCTATCATTTCTGTTTATCTGAATGACTTTATAAATTATAGCGGGTCATCTCTTGTCGCTGCAGGTTTTTACCAACACTTGCAGCGCTCGCAGCCCTTAATTTTTAGTCACAATCTAAGAGTCTAAGCTCGCAATAGGACTCAGACACTATAGAGAGTTAGGATCATTTGTCAATTCAATCGAACCCACTTATACCGCAATGCAGCAATTCTATTATTAGATTTATCAGGAAAGCTAAAATAGCTGAATAATCATTTAGTTGTAAGTTTGGTTTTGTTTAATAAAAGTACTAGACAATAGGCTTATAACCGGTGTTGATTAATTGTATTGCGGCAATTTGCTGGTATAATCCCGTTCCAGCTTACATCCTCATTCGGGATGGGTGTCAGCGCTGGACCGAGGTACTTATCTTTGTCTTTGAACACTACCTTTTAAACAACTTAGCTCTGCAACCGGGCTTAACATAAGTGTGAACAAGAGCCGTGAACAAGAAAAGACCCGTAAATTTAGATCTACGAACTATCAAACAGCCGATCTCGGCTATTACTTCCATTCTGCATCGTGTAACAGGACTTGCGTTATTCTTTGGCGCTTTCTTTATGCTATATGCGCTTGGGATGTCTCTAGAGTCTGAGCAGGGCTTCGATGCTGCTTCTCAGATGCTAACAGAGAGCTTCTTTGCGAAGTTAATTGCCTGGGGTTTGGTTTCAGCGTTGCTGTATCACTTCTTTGCCGGTATCAAACATCTGGTGATGGATTTTGGTCATTGTGAAGAGTTGGAATGTGCTCAGCTAGCCGCCAGGGTAACCCTGGGTGTTTCAGCTGTTTCTATTCTGCTGGCAGGAGTATGGATATGGTAACTTCAATTACAAGTTTCGGCCGAAGTGGTCTTTACGACTGGATGATCCAGCGTGTTTCCGCTGTTGTGCTGCTTGCTTATACCGTCTTTATGATTGGTTATATGCTGTTTGGTTCAGAACTGGACTATCAGCAATGGAAAGAACTGTTCGAATGCACCGCGATGCGTATCTTTACGCTACTGGCATTACTGTCTATGGCGGCGCACGCCTGGATCGGTATGTGGTCTATCTCTACTGACTACATTAAGCCAACCGGTATTCGCTTCTTGTTCCAATCAGCTTGTGGTCTTCTGACGTTTATCTACGTCGTTTGGGGCATTCAGATTTTGTGGGGAGTGTAAGATGAGCAGCAAGCTACGTACGCTGACTTTTGACGGTATTGTTATTGGTGGTGGCGGCGCAGGAATGCGTGCGGCACTACAGTTGGCCCAGGGAGGCCTGAATACCGCGTGTATTACTAAAGTATTTCCAACCCGTTCGCACACTGTATCTGCTCAGGGTGGTATTACCTGTGCAATTGCCAGTGCGGATCCGAACGATGATTGGCGTTGGCACATGTACGATACCGTTAAGGGCTCCGATTATATCGGTGACCAGGACGCTATCGAGTATATGTGTACCGTAGGTCCTCAGGCGGTATACGAGCTAGACCATATGGGTATGCCGTTCTCCCGTACTGAAGAGGGGCGTATTTATCAGCGTCCATTTGGCGGTCAGTCAAAGAATTTTGGTGAAGGTGGTCAGGCTGCGCGTACTTGTGCTGCTGCCGACCGTACCGGTCACGCTCTACTGCATACTCTGTACCAGGCGAACATGAAAGCTGGTACTACATTCATGAATGAATGGTATGCAGTTGATCTGGTAAAGAATGATGATGGTGCTGTTGTTGGTGTTATCGCAATCTGCATCGAAACTGGTGAGACTGTCTACGTTAAGGCTAAGGCTACTGTACTTGCGACCGGCGGTGCTGGTCGTATATTCCAGTCGACTACTAACGCTCTGATCAATACCGGTGACGGTATGGGTATGTCTCTGCGTGCAGGCGTTCCTGCCCAGGATATGGAGATGTGGCAGTTCCACCCAACCGGTATTGCGGGTGCGGGTGTGCTGGTTACAGAAGGTTGTCGTGGTGAAGGCGGTTACCTGGTCAATAAGGATGGCGAACGTTTCATGGAACGTTATGCGCCTAACGCTAAAGACCTTGCTGGCCGTGATGTTGTTGCCCGCTCTATGGTTCTTGAGATTCTTGCTGGTCGTGGTTGCGGTGAAGATGGCGATCACGTATTCCTGAAGCTGGATCACCTGGGCGAAGAAGTGCTGCAGTCTCGATTGCCAGGTATTTGCGAGCTGTCTAAGACGTTCGCTCATGCTGATCCGGTTAAAGAGCCTGTTCCGGTTGTTCCGACTTGTCACTATCAGATGGGTGGTGTTACTACCAATGTTGGTGGTCAGGCGATCGGTTGTGATGCTGACGGTAACGATCAGATTATTGAAGGTCTGTTTGCTTGCGGTGAAGTTGCTTGTGTATCTGTACACGGTGCGAACCGTCTGGGTGGTAACTCGTTGCTTGACCTGGTTGTATTTGGCCGGGCGGCAGGTATTCAGATTGAGAAGCAGATGGCCGAAGGTTATGCTGCTGAAGATGCGACTGAAGCTGATATCGAACGCGCAATGGCGCGCCTGAATCGACTGAATAATTCTACCGGTGGTGAGAGTGTTGCAGAAGTTCGTGCTGATCTGCAGAAAACGATGCAGCTTTACTTCGGTGTTTTCCGCGAAGGGGAAAGCATGGAGAAAGGTCTGGATATGCTGAAAGATCTGCGCAAGCGTGTAGAGAACCTGCATCTTGAAGATAAGTCTTCAGCGTTCAATACTGCTCGAATCGAAGCGTTGGAATTAGAGAACTTGATGGAAGTTGCTGAAGCAACGGCTATCGCCGCTCTTATTCGTACGGAAAGTCGTGGTGCTCACGCCCGTAATGACTATACCGAGCGTGATGATGAAAACTGGTTGTGCCATTCACTGTTCCATCCGGAAACAAAAGAGATCACTAAGCGTGCGGTCAACTTTGCTCCGAAGACGGTTGAAGCGTTTCCACCAAAAATACGAACTTACTAAGGGGTTGTTACGATGCTGGTAAGTGTATATCGCTATAATCCTGAGACTGATGATGCACCTTATATGCAGGATATCCATATTGATATCCCGGGCGGTAAGGACATCATGGTGCTGGATCTGCTGCAGCTTTTGAAAGATAAAGACCCGACTATGGGCTACCGTCGTTCATGCCGTGAAGGTGTGTGTGGTTCTGATGGTATGAACATGAACGGTCTGAATGGTCTGGCTTGTGTTACACCGCTTTCTGAAGTGGTTGTAAATGATAAGCTGGTACTGCGTCCTTTGCCGGGTTTGCCGGTTATTCGTGACCTGGTTGTTGATATGAGCCAGTTCTACGCGCAGTACGAGAAGATCAAGCCGTTCCTGATCAATGATACGCCGGCGCCGGCTATTGAGCGCCTGCAATCACCAGAAGAGCGCGCTGAGCTGGATGGTTTGTACGAGTGTATTCTCTGTGCATGCTGTTCTACTGCGTGTCCATCTTTCTGGTGGAACCCGGACAAGTTCATCGGTCCTTCTGGTTTGCTGCAAGCATACCGATTCCTGGCAGATACTCGTGATACTGCCAAGGAAGAACGATTGGCTGATCTGGATGATCCATTCAGCGTGTTCCGCTGCCATGGTATCATGAACTGTGTCAACGTTTGCCCTAAGGGTCTTAACCCAACAAAGGCAATCGGTAAAATCCGAAACATGTTGCTCTCTCAGGCAACCTGATTCGCACAGAAAGCGGCTCCTAACTAGGAGCCGTTTTTTTTTGGCTTTTTTGTACTAGTCAAAAGGCTTATATCGCATTGGACTAAAACTTTTTAGAATTCCCTCTGCATTGATATATGAACGGCGTATGAAAAGGCGTAGAATCACGTCCCGTATGTCCTGTAACTCTATCAGGGGATGCACGTGAGAAATAATAACGGTAACTAAACAGGGGACGGCCGACAGGCCAGTTGGACAGGACGTAGTGCATCCTGGACTTCGTAAAGTACCCCTGAGCCAGGGTGATCAAGAATGCAAGAAGGCATAATGGAGCTGATGTGGAAGAATGCCCATCTTAACGGTGGCAACCTGTCTTACATCGAGCAGCTATATGAAACCTATCTGATGGACCCCAACGCGATTCCTCAGGAGTGGCGTGACGAATTTGATCGACTCCCTAAAGTCGGCGATAACCTGACCCAGGATGTTCCGCATTCTACGGTACAGGAGCATTTCCTTTATCTGGCTAAGAACCAGCGTCGTGCAGCGCCTGCTGCAGGCAGTAGTGTTAGTTCTGAGCATGAGAAAAAACAGATCCGCGTCTTGCGGATGATCAATGCGTATCGAGTACGTGGACATCAGGCGGCTAATATTGATCCGCTCAATCTGATGCAGCGCGAGCCTATTCCCGATCTCGATCCACGCTTCCATGAACTGTCTGAAGCTGACTTTGATACCACGTTTCAGCTGGGATCTCTGTTCTTCGGGGCAGAAGAAGCAACGCTTAGAGAGATTATTGACGATCTGAAGAAGACCTACTGTACGACAGTGGGTGCTGAGTATATGCATATTGTTGATACTCAGGAAAAACGTTGGATTCAGTCACGCCTTGAGCCTGTTCGCTCCCATCCCGTTGTTGATCTTGAGCGCAAGATGATGGTGCTTGAACGTCTAACCGCGGCTGAAGGTTTGGAGAAATATCTGGGTTCTCGCTTTGCCGGTGCCAAGCGCTTCGGTCTCGAAGGCGGTGAATCTATGATTGTTTCTTTGAATACGCTGGTGCAGCGAGCAGGGAAACAGGGCGCACGTGAAGTTGTCATCGGTATGGCCCACCGGGGTCGATTGAATACCCTGGTTAATATCTTTGGTAAAAATCCTGCTGAACTGTTCGGCGAGTTTGAAGGTAAGAAGACACTGGAAACCTCAGGTGACGTGAAATATCACCAGGGCTTTTCGTCTAACGTGATGACAGGTGGCGGCGAAGTTCACCTGGCGATGGCGTTTAACCCGTCTCATCTTGAGATTTCAGCGCCGGTAGTTGAAGGCTCGGTACGTGCCCGCCAGGATCGTCGTAACGACCCGGTTGGGACGACGGTTTTACCGGTTAACATTCACGGTGATCAGGCGTTTGCAGGTCAGGGTGTGGTAATGGAAACTTTCCAGATGTCACAGACCCGTGCCTACAAAACCGGCGGTACTATTCACATCGTGGTTAATAACCAGGTTGGTTTTACTACCAACAAACTGGAAGACTCCCGTTCGTCTGAGTACTGTACTGATGTTGCTAAGATGGTTCAGGCGCCTATTTTCCATGTTAATGGCGATGACCCTGAAGCGGTGCGTTTTGTTACTCAGTTGGCAGTTGACTACCGTACTGAATTTAAGAAAGACGTTGTAATCGATCTGGTGTGCTACCGCCGCCGTGGTCACAACGAAGCGGATGAGCCTTCTGGTACTCAGCCGTTGATGTACAAGCAGATTAAAGTTCAGAAGTCGACACGTGAGCTTTATGCGCAGCAGTTGATCTCTGAAGGGATTGTTACGGCTGAACAGTGTAAGCAGCTGGAACAAAACTATCGTAAAGATCTTGAAGACGGTAAGCATGTAACCCACTCACTGGTGATGGAGCCACAACAGGAACTATTCGTTGACTGGGCGCGATATCTGGGACTTGAATGGTCGTTTGATTGTGATACCCGTGTTGATAATAAGCTGCTTCAAGAGCTGGGTACTAAAATTTGTGAAGTGCCTGAAGGCTTCCAGGTTCAGCGCCAGGTTCAGAAAATCTATGATGACCGTAAGCGTATGGCTGTCGGCGCAATGGAGCTTAACTGGGGTATGGCTGAATCATTGGCCTATGCTTCAATCCTTGCAGAAGGCTATCCGGTTCGTATTACAGGGCAGGATGTTGGTCGGGGTACGTTCTCACACCGTCATGCTGTATTACATGATCAGCGCAATGGGGAGGTCTATGAGCCTCTGAAGAATATTGCTGCTGATCAGCCACCACTGACCCTGCATGACTCTTTCCTTTCTGAGGAAGCGGTGCTTGCATTTGAATACGGTTACTCGACTACCATGCCAAATGCGTTGGTGATCTGGGAAGCTCAGTTTGGTGACTTTGCTAACGGCGCTCAAGTGGTAATTGATCAGTTCATTACCAGTGGTGAGCATAAGTGGGCCCGTGTTTGTGGTCTGACGATGCTGTTGCCGCATGGCTTTGAAGGTCAGG
>JAIBCZ010000266.1 GCA_024679645.1 Amphritea sp. | reverse complement strand
TACACCAGACCATTTCTCAGTTGGTATTTTAAAGTTTGCAGCGGTGTAAGCTTTCTTTTCAGCAAAGTCCATCGCCGGCATTGCAGCACCCGGCTCTCTCAACGAAACCAGCCTGTTGCCAGCACTGTCGACTACCACAGCATTTAGCTTAACGCCCAGTTCATTGCCTTTACTGATGGCCGCCTGAGCGATCACCAAAGCAGCATCCAGTGTTAGTGATACCTGTACATGGGTCTTATTCATTTAGCATTCCTATGGTCTCTGAAAATTAACATGACACACTATATCCTGTGGCCTTCCTGTATCAAAGACCCTCCGCCATGATCTTTTTTTACCTGACTATTATTGCCTGCTGCTCTTTAGTTGTACGATAATAATTGCATAAATAAATCGCTTTCATCTATGATCTGCCGCCGCCGATCAATTCAGGTATTACCATGACACCATCCTCTACAGACATTTCAGCCTATCATGCTCACGTCTATTTCGATGCACACAGCCTCGACCAGGCTACTGAGCTATGTCAACAAGCCCATGCCGTCCTGGGCGTATCTATGGGAAGGATTCATCAAAAACCGGTTGGACCGCACACTGAGTGGAGCTGCCAACTCTCCTTTGATGCTAATAAGATGGGTGAAGTACTGCCCTGGCTGATGCTTAACAGAAACGGCCTGACCGTTTTTCTTCATCCAATAACCGGAAACGATCTTGATGATCACACCAAATACGTTATGTGGCTGGGTGACAGCAAACCCTTAAAAATTGCCATGTTCCTGTAACAGAGACTTACCCGTTTACCCGCTCTGGCTTTTAGAAAGAAAAAACCCAGTCCTGAGCACTGGGTTTTACTTTACAGCATCATAATAAAGAGATTTATTTCACCTGTCGGGCGCCGCGAGCTTTATGCAGCTTCTTATAACTTTCGATCAATCTCAGGTGTTTATCAATCCCTTCCAGTTTCATGCTGGTGGACGTCAGACCATAAAAACGCAGGTCACCATTGATTGTCCCCACGACAGCGTTCATTACCTCATCACCAAACATGCGGCACAGGTTATAGCTGAAATCGTCAAGTTCCAGCTCATCACTCAACAAGATCTCCAGCGCTGCATTCATCGCCTGATAGAACATGGCTCGCTCGACGGTATTATCGTTGTACTGCAGGAAACTCTCCACCAGCTCCAGCGCCTCTTCAAACTGCTCCAGCGCCAGATAGATAAGGATTTTCAGTTCCAGAACCGTGAGCTGACCCCAGACGGTATTCTCATCAAATTCGATACCGATCAGCGTTTTAATCTCGGTATAGTTATCTTCTTCACTCTCTTCCAGCCGCTCAACAAGCTCAGTCAGCTGCTCATCATCCAGACGGTGCAGATTAAGAATATCTTCGCGGAAGTAGATCGCTTTATTGGTGTTGTCCCATACCAGATCTTCCACCGGATAGACTTCCGAGTAATCAGGCACCAGAATCCGGCAGGCAGCGGTCTGATAGCTGTCAGTAGCAAAGTCTTCAAAAGTCGCGACATACACCTCTTTACCCAGCGCTTCACAGATAGCCATCAGGCTGTTGCATTCCTCTTCGTTAGAGCCGGAAAAGTCCCATTCAACAAAATCATACTCCGCCTTACTACTGAAGAAACGCCAGGAGATCACTCCGGTAGAATCAATAAAGTGTTCTACGAAGTTGTTCGGTTCAGTTACCGCATGACTGTTAAAGGTTGGTTTAGGAACATCATTCAGCCCTTCAAACGAGCGCCCCTGTAGCAACTCGGTCAGACTACGTTCCAGTGCAACCTCGAAACTGGGATGGGCACCAAACGAGGCAAATACACCACCGGTGCGTGGATTCATCAGCGTGACACACATCACCGGGAATTGACCACCCAATGAGGCATCTTTAACCAATACCGGGAAGCCCTGCTCTTCAAGACCGTTAATCCCCGCCTGAATACCGGGATATTTCGCCAGCACAGCCTCCGGCACGTCCGGCAGAACAATCTCTTGCTCGATGATCTGACGCTTTACCGCTCGCTCAAAAATCTCAGAAAGACACTGCACCTTAGCTTCAAACAGATTATTACCCGCACTCATACCATTACTGAGAAACAGGTTTTCCATCAGATTGGAGGGGAACCAAACTGTTTCACCATCTGACTGGCGCTGATACGGCAGAGCACAGATACCCCGCTCAACATTACCTGAATTTGTATCAATCAGGTTAGAGCCGTTCAGCTCACCATCCGGGTTGTAGATCTCCAGACAGTAATCATCCAGTAAACCTGATGGGATCGCGTCGTCTTCTGTCAGTGGAAACCATTGCTCATTGGGATAGTGAACAAACTCTGCATTAGCCAGCTCTTCACCGAAGTACTGATCGTTATAAAAGAAGTTACAGCTCAGTCGCTCGATAAATTCACCCAATGCAGAACAGAGCGCACTCTCTTTGGTCGCCCCTTTGCCGTTGGTAAAACAAAGCTCTGATGCAGCATCCCGGATATTCAGCGACCAGACGTTAGGGACAATATTACGCCACGAAGTGATATCGATCTTCATACCCAGCGCTTCCAGCACACCGGTCATATTAGCGATAGTCTGCTCAAGCGGAAGGTCTTTACCCAGAATACGGGTCTCGTGACCCTCAGCCGTAATCCCTGTGGCCATAATCGAAGCATCGGTATCCAGATCCTCCACCTCTTCGATCTTAAAGTCAGGGCCCGCCTGTACTACTTTCTTAACTGTACAGCGGTCTATTGAACGCAGGATACCGGTACGGTCTTTATCAGAGATAGATTCCGGCAGCTCAACCTGTATCTGAAAAATTTGGTTATAACGGTTTTCCGGATCCACAATATTGTTTTGTGACAACCTGATGTCATCAGTCGGAATATCACGCGCCTTACAGTAAACCTTTACAAAGTAAGCTGCACAGAGTGCAGACGATGCCAGAAAGTAATCAAACGGACTAGGCGCAGAACCATCACCTTTGTAACGAATGGGCTGGTCCGCGGTAACGGTGAAATCATCAAACTTTGCTTCAAGCCTGAG
>JAIBCZ010000177.1 GCA_024679645.1 Amphritea sp. | reverse complement strand
GAGCACGGTGAGCGTGCGGTAACTAACGCACATGCAAATCCTACTGCTAAGCCAGGTGTTCCGTTTGCCAACGAAGTATATGTTGACCGTGACATCATGGTATTGGCTAACCCTGAGATCGCTCAGTTGCCTAACTGGGTAATTGCGTTGGTTGCTGCGGGTGCGGTTGCTGCGGCACTGTCGACTGCGGCAGGTCTGTTGTTGGTAATCTCTACAGCGATAGCGCATGACTTGATGAAGACGATTATTAATCCGAATATCTCTGAGAAACAGGAGCTGATGTATGCCCGTCTGGCGGCAGTGGTGGCTATCTGTATAGCAGGTTACTTCGGTATTAATCCGCCCGGATTTGTGGCGCAGGTAGTAGCACTGGCCTTTGGTCTGGCTTCTTCCTCTGTGTTCCCGGTTATCGTGATGGGTATCTTCAATAAGCGCATGAACAAAGAAGGTGCTATTGCAGGTATGTGTGTAGGTCTGGGTTCTACTATGGCTTACATGATCTACTTCACCTTTATGGGTGGCGATAAAGCGGACCTGTTCCTGGGTATCTCTACTGGTGGCTTCGGTGCTGTTGGTATGGTACTGAACTTCATCGTGGCATATGTTGTTTCAATGATGACTCCTCCTCCTCCAGCGGAGATTCAGGAAATCGTTGAAAACATCCGTGTACCACGGGGTGCTGGTCAGGCTCACGCACACTAAGATCTGAATAGATCTGGCTAAATGCAAGGCGCACCAGCGAGGGTTGGTGCGCCTTTTTTCTTTTTTGTGACCGGTGTTTTAAGTTACAACAGAGTTTCAGCCTAAAGGGCTATGTCTTAGCGCTTTAATCAGAAATTTTGTAGCAGCTTTAGGTTGGGGAGATTGTCTATGCCATCATCTTTTAAAATGGAAAATATGCCGTTCAGCTTGCTGACAGAGCATGAGCAGGGTGTTCTGCGGTCTAGCCTGGATATTGGTTACTATCAGGCGGGTGAAGTGATTCTGGCCGCCGGAGATGTGCCTGAAGGTGTTTATGTCATCTTAAAGGGGCGTGTCGGCGAGAGTGAGGGCTCCGATGGTGATGAAGATAAGCAGGAGCAGGTGTTTGTCCACTATAGTAATGAAGATTATTTTGGTGGCTGGTCGGCGATACGTGGCAGGGCTATCCATAATTTCATAGCGGAGGAAGAGACGATCTGTCATGTTCTCCCTACAAAGAGTCTGCTGGATCTGTGTGCTGTTAACAGTCGCTTTGGTGATTACTTTCAGCAGAGCCTGTCGGCTAAGACCGAGATTCAGGCGCAGGAAGGCGGCGATCAGGACATGGCGGAGTTTATGCTTGCGCAGGTCAAGGATGGCTTGATTCGTGAACCTTTGATTGTGCCTGAGGGAGCTTCAATCACGGACGCAACGGTATTGATGCGGGAAAAGCATGCGGACTGCGTACTGGTTAAGCGTGGCAATCGTTATGGGATGGTTACGGGTACAGACCTGCTTGATGCGGTTGTGATTGATCGACTTGATTTGACTTCGGATGTTGCTGAAATAGCCAGCTATCGATTGATATCCACTACCTCGGATGATTACCTGTTTAATGCACTGATTACGATGACCCAGCAGCATATCGAACGTGTCGTGGTGATGGATGATAACCAGCTGGCTGGCATTATCGAATTAACTGATGTGCTGAGTTACTTTTCCAGTCACTCGCATGTCATCGGTTTGCGAATTGAGCGGGCGAAGACGATAGAGGATCTTCATGAAGCGGCGCATGGTTTGAATGATCTGATCAAGGGGCTGGTGACACATGGCGTGAAGGCGCGTTTTGCTATGGATCTGATTGCTGCAATGAATGGTCGTGTAATTGCCAAGTTGTTTGATCTGGTTGTGCCTGCAGATATGCAGCCTCATGTGTGCCTGATTGTTATGGGTAGTGAAGGGCGTGGCGAGCAGATTATGAAGACTGATCAGGATAATGCGCTGATCTATCGTGATGGTTTGCAGTGGCCTGGTATGCAGGAGACGATGCAGTTATTTACCGAGACGTTGATTTCATTTGGCTTTCCTGAGTGTCCTGGAAATATCATGGTGTCTAACCCGGCCTGGGTTAAGTCGATAGGTGAGTGGACGCAGCAATTGAGCGACTGGTCGTATCGGTGTGAAGGTGAGGCGCAGATGAATCTGGCTATTGCTGTTGATGCGCATCCTGTCGCAGGTAATGCAGCGCTGTTTAAAACATCCAGAAACTGGTTTATGCGTCATCTGCAAAATAACGATGTATTTTTTTCTCATTTTGCTAAAGCGTCACTGGAGTTTGATACGCCGTTAACTTTCTTTGGAAATCTGAAGGATAAGGGTGAGTTGGATGTCAAAAAGGCGGGTATCTTTCCTATTGTGCATGGTATTCGGGCAATGGCGTTGCAATTCAAAATCCTGGAAACTAATACCTTTAAACGGATCGAAGCTTTGGTTGAAATCGGACAGATGAAGGAAGAGCATGGTCGGGAGCTTGCTGAAGCGTTGGCACTGTTTATTCAGACGCGCTTGAAGCAACAGGTGAAGCGGATTGATGATGCGGCAGATGGCGTAGACCAAACGCCTAATATCCTCGAGTTGTCTTCATTGGATAAAATGGAGCGAGATCTGCTTCGAGACGGCATGCATATTGTCAAAGGCTTTAAAAAGAGCCTGACACTCCGGTATCACCTGGGAGGATAGTACGGAATATGATTATTCCTAGAACAATAAGAAAAATGAAAGAGCGTATGGATCATAAAAATGGTCCTTATGCTCACCTGTTCACGCCTTATGAAGGTGACGAAGTTGTTTCGCTGGATTGCGAAACGACCAGTTTGAATGTGAAAGAGGGTGAAATTCTTTCAATTGGCGCGGTCAAGATTAAAGGGCGTAAGGTGATGACCAGCGAGCGGCTGGATATTAAGCTTAGGCCGCCTAAAAGTCTTACCGGCGACTCCATTAAAATTCATAAGATCCGTGCTGCTGATCTGGTTGATGGTGTTTATATGGATGAGGCACTGGAGCAAGTGCTGGAATTCATTGGTAACCGGCCTATTCTCGGTTATTACGTTAATTATGATGTGCGAATGCTGGAAAAGTATTTGCGCCCAAGATATGGCTTTGGTTTGCCTGGTAAGGCGATTGAATTGTCCCATGTATACCACGACATAATTAAGTGGCGGCATGTGGGTGGGGATGTCGATCTTCGGTTTGATACGATCTCTAAGTGTTTGGATATCCCGATGCTGGAGCGCCATACGGCGCTGGGTGATGCGATCACGGTTGCGCTGATGTATGTGCGGCTGAATTATGGGGAGCCGCCCAAAGCCGGGTAGATAGAATGTCAAAAAACAAACGGGCCTATGGCCCGTTTTTTGCTTTATACATACTAAGGATTAATTTTTGACATATATTTGTGTCATAAAATTGGCGAATAAGTTGTTTTGGTGCTTGCTAAGTGGCGGTTCAAACTTATAATGTCAATATATTGCCATTGTTGAGGTGAGTATGATTGAGCGTGCAGATATAAATTCAGTATTGCAGCAGATGCGAGAATTAAAGACGCAGGCTCAACAGGGACCTTCGGCTGATATGAATCGCCCTCAGGGTATTCGCGCGGTTACTGAGTCTCAGGAGGGTGAAAGCTTTGCTGATATGTTTAAAGGTGCGGTGGATGGTATCAATAATTCTCAGGCTCAGGCTAAAAGTCTGGCAACGGCATATGAGAAAGGCGTTGAAGGTGTCGATCTGCATCAGGTAATGATTAGTATGGAAAAGGCGTCGGTATCATTTCAGGCGCTGACTCAGGTACGAAACCGGATGGTTTCTGCCTATGAAGATGTTATGAAAATGCCGATCTGATTTGACTGGTAATATAGAATAATAATCAGCAGTAATATCAGGAAACCGGGCTAGATGGAAAACGCGACAGTACAGACAGGAACAGGTGGTCCGGTAGCTTTCGGCTTTAACCGCTTGGGGCTAGTGCGTCAGTTGGGTTTGATGGTCGGTCTTGCTGCCACTATTGCGATCGGTTTTGCTGTTGTGCTCTGGTCGCAAGAGCCTGATTACCGGGTGCTCTACAATAATGTCTCCTATGCTGATGCTAATCAAATTGTTGAACAGCTTCAGTTGAACGGTATTCCCTATAAATTTGACGCCAGTGGTCACAATATCCTGGTTGCCGATGAGTATCTGCATAAAGCGCGACTGCGTCTTGCTGCAGAGGGCTTTACCGGGGATAACACTGTTGGTTTTGAACTGTTAGATAAAGAGCAGGGGCTAGGTACCAGCCAGTTCATGGAAACTGCGCGTTATCGACGCGGGTTGGAAGGTGAATTGGCGCGTACGATCACCAGTATGCTCTCTGTGCGCAAGGCGCGAGTGCATTTGGCGCTGCCGAAACAGTCTGTATTTGTTCGTGATCAGCGTAAACCAACGGCTTCTGTGTTTCTTGATCTGGTGGCAGGGCGTCGCCTTGAATCTATTCAGGTTCAGGCAATAGCGAATCTGATCGCTTCCAGTATTCCTGAGCTTGCCAGTCAGGATGTGACCGTCGTTGATCAGAAAGGGCGGTTGCTTAATACCCGGGATATGGATACCGATGTCGTGTTGGCGGCCAAGCAGTTGGAATATACTCGCCGTATAGAAGAGACGCTGGTTAACCGGGTAAATAGTATTTTGCAGCCAGTGGTTGGTGTGGGGCGTTATCGAGCAGAGGTTTCAGCTGATATCGACTTTACTGCCGTGGAGCAAACTGACGAGATCTATAATCCAGACTTGCCAGCACTGCGCAGTGAGCAAACAATGGATGAGAGTACCTCGGGACAGGGGGCTGCTTCCGGTGTGCCAGGCTCTCTCTCAAACCAGCCGCCAGGTGCAGGCTCAGTGCCTGAGGTGGTTAATGGATTGCCAGTTCAGGGAGAGGGTGTTGTTAACCGGCCTGAGGGGCCTAAAAACGCGCGCACTCAGGCGACTCGAAATTATGAGCTGGACCGCTCGATTAGTTATACCAGGCACCAGATGGGGCAGATTAACCGGCTTTCTGTGGCGGTGGTTGTCGATGATCTGGCAACGACCAGTCAGGATGGTGGAGCGCAAACCCGT
>JAIBCZ010000184.1 GCA_024679645.1 Amphritea sp. | reverse complement strand
CTCACTCGTAATAGCACCAACCAGAGAAGCACTAAAACCCGTTTCTATCGGCTGCCACTCCAGGCCATCTACTGAGCGATACAGGTGCCCCCGCAGCCCCATCAGGTACAGGTTATTTTGGTATTCAGTAATCGCGAAGAACGATCCGTCGTAGGGTGAGTCGAGGCGCTCCCAATGCTCTCCCTGATCAATTGACCGGAACAACAGCCCGGCCTCACCGATAACGTATAGATAGCCACGATGATCAGCGGTCATCGCATTTAGATGAAAGCTATCCGGATTATCGAGGCGATCACCCCAATACTGCCAGTTTTGTCCCCCATCTTCTGTTTTCAACAGTAAACCATAACCACCTAAAGCAAAGCCTCGTTGCTCATCGGCAAACCAGATATCCAACAAGGGAACAGAAGGCCCTTCCTCCAGAGCAGCCGCTGCATCTTCAGCCTGCCACTGGGTAGTATCAAGTTGTTCAGCGAGCCTTTCACTGTCAGGTTGCGCCTCCAGTTGAGCTTTCAGCTCAGAGACCCTGGCCTCGAGCCGGGACAAACGCAACTGATTAATCTGATCGCCGTCTAACAACTTATGCCAGCTAACGCCACCATCCTCGCTTTTAGCCAATAGCCCATCATGACCCACCAACCAACCATACTGGCTATTGGTAAAGAAAATACCCGTAAGCATCACACTGAATGGCGTTTTAAGCTGCTGCCAGGTCGCCCCATGATCTCCAGAACGAACAACAGTTCCCTGATCACCCACGGCCACCAGTTGCCCTCCGACACTTGAGATATCCAGTAACAGCGTCTGTTCAGCCCGGAAACTTGATATGGAAGGGGTGCTGAGCCGATCTGCAGCGAACACCATAGGAGCAGCGGTTCCCAAAAGAACCAGGACTAACAATAAACAGCGTAATACCGGTTGGCTCTGAGGCATACTATTCCCAGTTTTTATCATTATTCAGGAATTACGTTCCTTTCTGACAATTTAGCATGTTAAGCCGCGAGGTCGAAAGAAAGCTCCAAAAGGGAGTAAATCATTAACAAAAACGGTCAATTGCTCAATAACAAATACTCGCAAGATCATTAACACTTTCTGCCAAAGATCAGAAAAAACCGTTAAGTTCACTATAATCTGAAAAAATTTCCCATACGAGATTGCTTTTCAATAACGGCCGGATGTAGAGTTAGCGACTGCAACGGAGGTCTTAATACTTCTTGAAATAAGTTCGCAGCAGATAAACAAGATCGGACTATTATAAATAAGGTATAAGGCAGCCCCATCTGAGGGCCCCTCTGTAAAGAATAATAAATGGAGATTAGCTCGATGAATCAATTCCGCAAAACGTTACTGGGCCTGAGTACTGCAGTGTGCATTATGGGTATGACGGCAGCAGCGCAGGCTGACACGCTTAAAATCGGCTTAGCTGGCCCGGCAACAGGTCCTGTGGCACAGTATGGCGACATGCAGAAGATCGGCGTGATGGCTGCGATTGAAGATATCAACAAAGCTGGCGGCATCAACGGCATGATGTTAGAAGGCGTTATCTACGACGATGCTTGTGATCCTAAGCAGGCGGTCGCTGTAGCCAACAAAATCGTAAACGATGGCGTTTCCCACGTAGTAGGTCATCTGTGCTCCTCTTCTACTGAGCCAGCTTCTGACATCTACGAAGAAGAAGGTGTACTGATGATCACTGCGGCTTCTACCTCGCCGTCGATCACCGAAAAAGGCCATCAGATGGTTTTCCGTACTATCGGTCTGGACAGTCTGCAAGGCTCCATGGCAGCACAGTACATTCTGGAAACGGCTAAACCTGCTAAAATCGCTGTTATCCACGATAAGCAGCAATACGGTGAAGGCCTGGCAACCGCTGTACGCGATCAGCTGGCAGCAAACGATATGAAAGCTGTCATGTTTGAAGGTGTTACCCCAGGTGACAAAGACTTCTCTGCACTGATCGCTAAACTGAAGAAAGAGAACGTAGACTTCGTATACTACGGTGGCTATCACCCGGAACTGGGTCTGATTCTGCGTCAGTCTGCTGAAAAAGGTTTTGGTGCTCAATTCATGGGCCCAGAGGGTATCGTAAACGCAGATCTGGCTAAAATTGCCGGCGAAGCGTCTGAAGGTGTTCTGGCGACTGCGCCTAAGAGCTTTGATCAGAATGCGATTAACCAGGCGCGTGTAGAAGCAATCAAAGCAAAGGGCGAAGACCCAACCGGTCCTTTCGTATTCACTGCATACGCTGCGGTTGAAGTGATGACCAATGCAATGACTGCGACTAAGTCAACTGATACTGAAGCTCTGGCTGATTACATCCGTGCGAATGGTATTGATACTGCAATCGGTGCAGTTAAGTACGACGAAAAGGGCGACCTGACTGAGTCTACTTTCCTGGTTTACCGTTTGCATAAGGATGGCTCAAAGTCTCCTGCACAGTAATTCTTAATAATAACAATTGATTAGCATTGCCCGACGCCTTAGTCGGGCAGATCTGATCCCGATACCCTAGCGCCGTGATCCGGTGCCGGGGTTTCATTTTATATGGTCCCTGCAAATGTCAGAATTCTCACTCTATCTGTTGCAACAGCTCATTAACGGGCTGACCATCGGCTCAACTTATGCTCTGATCGCCATCGGCTACACAATGGTTTACGGCATCATCGGCATGATTAACTTTGCTCACGGCGAGATCTATATGATCGGCTCCTACATAACATTCATTGTTATCGCAGGCTTGGTGAGCATGGGAATTGTGAGCTTGCCTATTATCCTGATCATAGCGCTGGTTATTGCTATGTTCATTGCCAGTACGTACGGCTGGGCAGTCGAACGGGTTGCCTACCGCCCTCTGCGCGGCACCAACCGGCTGATCCCACTCATCTCAGCAATTGGTATGTCGATCTTCCTACAAAATTCAGTAGGCATCTCACAGGGATTCCGTGATGTTGCTTTGCCACCGATGATTACCGGCGGCTGGGCGTTCGGCGATCCCGCTGACTTTGAAGTCACCGTCTCATATATGCAGGTCATTATCTTCGCCGTTACCTTCATTACGATGACGTTGTTAACCCTGTTTATATCCAAGTCCCGTATGGGTCGCGCATGCCGCGCCTGCGCTGAAGACCTGGGCATGACCAACCTACTCGGCATCAACACCAACAAAGTGATCGCCTTAACCTTTATCATCGGCGCAGCTTTGGCAGCGATCGCGGGCTTATTGTTAGGCTTGTATTACGGTGTGGTTAACCCGTTCGTTGGCTTTATCGCAGGCTTAAAAGCATTTACGGCTGCCGTACTGGGTGGAATCGGCTCAATTCCTGGTGCAGTACTCGGTGGGCTGGTACTCGGTGTAACCGAAGCAATGACTGCGGCATTTTTCCCCTCAGAGTATAAAGACGTGGTCGCCTTTGGCCTGCTGATTACTATTCTGTTGTTCCGCCCTAGCGGACTTCTTGGCAAGCCGGAGATAGAAAAGGTATGACTACTAACAAGTTTTACAACGCTATCTTCGCCGCTGGCATCACCCTGATTCTGGCCTGCCTGATGATTGGCGTTAAGCTGGACACTTCTGGCACACAGCTGGCAGTGAAAGGAGCAACCGCAGCACAATGGGGATGGATCGGTGGTGGTATAGCCGTTGTTTTCCTGTCACAGCTATTTACCAGTCAGATTGATGCGCTGTTCGGCATGATTCCAAAACCTTCTATCAGCACCATGCTGCCGGAAGAAAAGAAAATGGCGATCCTGAAGCCATGGCTGATCGCTGGCCTGATTGTGATCATGGTCATCTGGCCGTTCATGGTATCCCGGGGCTCCGTAGACCTGGCAACACTGACTCTGATTTACATCATGCTCGGCCTGGGCCTGAATATCGTTGTAGGTCTTGCCGGCTTGCTGGATCTGGGTTTCGTTGCATTCTATGCGGTGGGTGCATACACCTATGCACTGTTATCAGAATATTTCGGTCTGTCATTCTGGGTTTGTTTACCGATCTCTGCCGGTGCAGCTGCGCTGTTTGGCTTCGTACTCGGTTTTCCGGTTCTGCGATTACGTGGCGATTATCTGGCTATTGTGACTCTGGGTTTCGGTGAGATTATCCGTATCCTGCTCAATAACTGGACCAATGTAACCGGAGGCCCAAGCGGTATTTCCGGCATTGCCAAACCGACGCTATTTGGTCTGGAATTTACCCGTAAAGCTAAAGGCGGCGAAGATGCGATGACCTTCCATGATTATTTCAATCTGGATTATTCAAGCTCGTATAAAGTCATCTTTCTTTATCTCATAGCAGTACTTTTGGTGATCTTTGTAATCTACCTGATCAACCGTTTGATGCGTATGCCGATAGGGCGTGCCTGGGAAGCCTTACGAGAAGATGAGATCGCCTGTCGTTCTCTGGGCCTTAACAAGACTGCTATCAAGCTCTCGGCCTTTACCATCGGAGCATCCACAGCAGGCTTTGCCGGTGCATTTTTCTCTGCTCGCCAGGGTTTTATCAGCCCCGAATCATTTATTTTCATTGAGTCTGCAATTATTCTGGCCATCGTTGTACTGGGCGGAATGGGCTCACAGGTCGGTATTATCCTGGCAGCGATTGTCATGACCATCCTGCCGGAACTGGCCCGCGAATTCTCTGAATACCGAATGTTACTGTTCGGACTGTTAATGGTATTGATGATGCGTTGGCGCCCTGAAGGTCTGGTACCAATGAAGCGACCAAAGCTGGAGTTAAAGCAATGAGTCAGTTACTGCTTGATGTCAACGGCCTAACCATGCGCTTCGGCGGTCTGGTAGCAGTAAACGGCGTTAATCTGAAGGTAAAAAACCGCCAGATCGTTTCTGTTATTGGCCCTAACGGTGCAGGTAAAACCACCGTATTTAACTGTCTGTCTGGGTTTTATATCCCGAGTGAAGGCAGTGTCATGCTGAAAAACGAGCAGATTGCCGGCCT
>JAIBCZ010000055.1 GCA_024679645.1 Amphritea sp. | reverse complement strand
GATTAAATAAATATGGCGTTATTGCAGATTGCAGAACCGGGACAGAGTCCTGAGCCACATCAGCGGAAGCTGGCGGTTGGCATAGATTTGGGTACGACTAACTCGCTTATTGCAACGGTTCGCAGTGGTGAGGCGACGACCCTGCCGGATGAAGGGGGGAGTCACCTGTTACCTTCTGTCGTGCGTTATACCGAGCAGGGAGTGGTGGTTGGGCAGGCAGCTTTAGCGCAAGCTTCGGTTGATCCTTTCAATACCATTGTTTCGGTGAAGCGTTTGATGGGTCGGGGGGCTGTCGATCTGAAAGGGTTGAAAGGTGAGGCAGTTTATCGCTTTGCTGATACCGAAGGTGGTATGCCTTATCTGCAGACGGTTGCCGGCGATAAAAGTCCGGTAGAGGTTTCTGCGGAAATTCTTAAGACGCTCAAAGCACGTGCCCGGGCAACGTTGGAAGGGGATTTGGAAGGCGCAGTAATTACTGTCCCGGCTTACTTTGATGATGCTCAGCGTCAGGCGACTAAAGATGCGGCTCAATTAGCCGGGATAAAAGTGCTGAGGCTTTTGAATGAGCCTACAGCGGCGGCTGTTGCATATGGTTTAGATCAGGGCGCAGAAGGCGTTATAGCGGTTTATGACCTGGGTGGGGGTACTTTTGATATCTCCATTTTACGCCTTAATAAAGGTGTGTTTGAGGTGCTTTCTACCGGTGGCGATAGCGCTCTTGGTGGAGATGATTTTGATCTGGCATTAGCGCAGTGGTTTCTGCAGCAGTTAGGTGGCACCGAGGTGATAGCAGGTGAATCGCGCTATCTGACAGAGAAAGCACGCTGGGCTAAAGAACAACTGACCGACAGCTCTGCAGTGATTGTAGACCTGGAGCATGCTGGTCAAAAGGTCTCCTTAGAGGTGACTCGGGAATTATTTGATGGGTTGGTTGAGTCGTTGGTTAATAAAACCACCCGGGCCTGCCGCAGGGCGTTGAAAGATGCCGCTGTCAGCGCGGATGAAGTGCTGGAAGTCGTGATGGTGGGTGGAAGTACCCGAATGCCAGTTATTCGTGACCGAGTCGAGCAGTTTTTTGGTCGTCAGCCTCATATTGATATTGATCCGGATCGCGTAGTGGCGGTTGGTGCAGCAATTCAGGCGGATGTGCTGGCAGGAAACAAACCCGATAGCGAGATGTTATTGCTGGATGTGCTGCCATTGTCTTTAGGACTTGAAACGATGGGGGGATTAGCGGAAAAAGTTATCCACCGGAATACGTCGATTCCTGTTGCCCGGGCTCAGGAGTTTACTACCTATCAGGATGGTCAGACCGCAATGATGGTTCATGTGGTACAGGGTGAGCGCGAGTTGGTTGATGATTGTCGCTCTCTTGCTCAATTTGTGCTGCGAGGTATTCCGCCAATGGCGGCAGGGGCGGCTAAGATTCGAGTCGCATTCCAGGTGGATGCAGATGGCTTATTGAGCGTCTCTGCGAAAGAGTTATCGACTGGTATTGAGAGTGAAATTCAGGTTAAACCTTCCTACGGTCTGGCGGATAACGAGATAGCAGAAATGCTCAAGGCATCCTATAGCTGTGCTGAAGGCGATATGGCAGCGCGTAATTTACGTGAGCAGCAGGTGGAAGCCGATCGCTTACTCCATTCGCTGGAGCAGGCTGTTATGACGGATGGTCCGCAGTTGTTATCAGAGGAAGAGTTAACGCATTTGCGTGAGCAGATGGTTGTCCTGCTGGGTTTACGTAATGGTACAGATGCTGCGCTGATAGAGCAGGGTGTGAAGGTGTTGGCGCAGGCCAGCGACTTCTTTGCTGCCCGACGTATGGATCTGAGTATTAAGAATGCTCTTAAAGGGCACAGTATTGATGAGATTGAGGGAGATTCCTGATGCCGCAGATTATTATTCTGCCCCACGATGAGCTTTGTCCGGATGGTATGGTGATTGAAGCCGAAGCGGGTGAAACTGTCTGCGATGCTGCTTTACGTGAAGGGGTTGAAATTGAGCATGCTTGTGAAAAATCATGTGCTTGTACTACCTGTCATGTGATTGTGCGTGAGGGGTTTGATTCATTGGAAGAGTCCGATGAGTTGGAGGACGATATGCTGGACAAGGCCTGGGGTTTGGAGCCTGAATCACGTTTGAGCTGTCAGGCTGTCGTTGCAGAGAGCGATCTTGTGGTCGAAATACCGAAATACACCATCAACCAGGTTTCAGAACGGCATTAGTTCGGAGGCTGAATCGATGTACTGGAGGTCATTATGAAGTGGGTAGATGTTTACGATATTGCTATTGATCTTGATGAAAAGTATCCGGATATTGATCCGCTAACGGTGAGCTTTCCTGATCTTTATGAGTGGGTTATGGCGCTTGATGGTTTTGATGATGATCCTGATCGGTGCGGCGAGAAAGTACTAGAGGGGATTCAGATGGCCTGGATCGAAGAGCGTCAGTGAGTGATTCAAGCAAAGCCCGCAAATGCGGGTTTTTTCATTTCTATCGATACTGTTAAGTGGACTGTCCTTAGCGTATAATTGCGCGTTTTCTTTTTCCAGGAAGCCTGAGACTTTAGTCTGTGGGCTTCGAATTGCCCTGAAATTTATATTGAGGATGAATAGCACATGGCTATCGAACGTACTTTTTCTATCATTAAGCCTGATGCCGTAGCAAAAAACGTTATTGGTAAAATTGTTTCACGTTTTGAGTCTAACAACTTAAAAGTTGTTGAGATGCAGCTGAAGCAGTTGTCTCGTGAAGAGGCTGAAGGTTTTTACGCTGAGCATAAAGAGCGCCCTTTCTTTGGTGATCTGGTTGAGTTCATGACGTCTGGCCCTGTTGTTGTTCAGGTGCTGGAAGGTGAGAATGCAATCATGTTGAACCGTGACCTGATGGGTGCAACAAACCCACAGGAAGCAGCTGAAGGTACTATTCGTCGTGATTTCGCGCAGTCTATCGACGCGAATGCTGTACACGGCTCTGACTCTGCAGCATCTGCAGAGCGCGAGATTGCTTACTTCTTCGGTAAGTAATTTCAGCGGGCCGCCATTGGGCGGCCCGTCATTTCATGAAAGTTGAGGCTGTTATGACCGAATCCACCCAAAAAATTAACCTGCTGGGATTCTCACCCAAGAAATTGGAAGAATTCTTTTTGAGTATCGGCGAAAAACCTTTTCGTTCGACTCAGGTGTTGAAATGGATTCATCAATTCGGTGCCAGCAGCTTTGATGAAATGACGAATATCAGTAAAGCGCTACGTCAGAAGCTCAGTGAAGTATCTGAAATTCGTGAACCGGAAGTGCTGGTGCAGAATATATCCAAGGATGGTACTCGTAAGTGGGTGATCAAACTGGATGGCGGGTCTGCTGTTGAAGCCGTTCTTATTCCCGATAGTGGTCGGGCTACACTCTGTGTATCATCGCAGATTGGCTGCTCACTGGACTGTAGTTTTTGTTCTACCGGTAAGCAAGGCTTCAACCGTAACCTGAGTGCAGCTGAGATCATTGGTCAGGTACGGGTAGCAATTCGCTCATTCGGGCCTTTTGATCCTGCCGGAGATCGTCGGGTGACCAATGTCGTACTGATGGGGATGGGCGAGCCCCTGATGAACTTTGATAACGTGGTTGATGCCATTCAGCTGATGATGGAAGACAATGCTTACGGTTTATCAAAGCGGCGAGTTACCTTGAGTACGGCTGGTGTAGTGCCGCAGATAGACAAGTTACGTGAGCATACCGATGTGTCGCTGGCGATATCGCTGCATGCGCCAAATGATGAGCTGCGGGATCAATTGGTACCTATCAATAAGCGCTACCCAATCAACGAGTTGGTTGATGCTTGTAATCGATATATGGAAAGTTTGAATGATAAACGGGTGATTACCGTCGAATATACGATGATTGCCGGTGTAAATGATCATCCAAGTCAAGCAAAACAGCTAGTTAAGGTGTTAAAACGTTTACCCTGCAAGCTAAACCTAATACCATTTAACCCGTTCCCTAATTCAGACTATCAGCGTCCGTCTGACGATACTATCCAGGCTTTTAAGATGGTGATGGTCAAAGCGGGAATAATAACGACAGTACGACGTACCCGGGGTGATGATGTTGATGCTGCCTGTGGGCAATTAGTGGGTCAGGTAATGGACCGAACGCGCCGTAGTGAAAAGTACATCCCTTTAAAAGATGCGAGTGGGGTGCAGCAGGAACCGTCCCGTTGATTGACCGTATGTAATGCTATCTCGCCAGGAGTAATAAAGATTGAAAGGTTATCTGATAATACTGATTAGTCTGATTCTCTCGGGTTGTGCGGGGCAAGAGGTTTCCAAGGCGGAACAGAATGCTCCCGAAGCTTCACAAGCCTATAGTTCTTTGGGGATGCAATACTTGAGTAGTGGTGATACTGCCAATGCTAAAGTGGCTTTTCAGCGGGCTATTGAAATCGATTCCAAGGGGGCTCAGGCTTATAACGGGCTGGCGATGGTTTTCCAGCTTGAGGATGATCCTGTTCTGGCGGAAAGCTATTTTCAGCGAGCGATCTCTGCGGCGCCGGATAGCGCTATGATGCACAATAACTACGGCGCTTTTCTATTCAGTCTGGAGCGATATCCTCAAGCCTGCAAAGAGTTGGCTCGTGCCACCGAAGACCCTTTTTATAATCAACGTAGCCAGGCTTTTGAAAATCTTGGTCGCTGTTATCTGTTGATTGATCGTTTGGATGCAGCTGAACATGCCTTTAAGCGTAGTTTGAAACTTAATCCCAATCGCCCTCTTGCGCTGCTGCAATTGTCCGATGTGTTGATGCAAAAAGATAAGCTAGATGAATCAGTCAATTACTTTGAGCAGTTCAGAGTCATGGTAGATGACAAGCGAGTTCAGCACAGTGCTCAGAGCCTCTGGCTTGGGGTGCAAATATCCCGATTGCAACATAGCGGTGTAAATGCTGCTACTTATGGCTTGATTCTTAGAAGCATGTTTCCTGAGTCAGAAGAGTATCGTCAGTATAAGGAGTCGACTCCGTGAGTAATAATCAGTCACCGAATTCTGAAAGTGAAGGGCAGGAGCTGGCATTTCCAACTGCTGAGTTGGTTGCCGCAAGAGAGCAACAGGGTTTGTCGCAGAATGATGTGGCTCATGAGTTGAGATTGTCGGATAAGTATATTGATGCGCTTGAGCGTGCGGCGTTTGAGGAACTGCCTAGTCTGGTCTTTGCGCGGGGTTATATTCGTTCATATACAAAACTATTGAAGTTGGATGAAGAACGTTTTCTTAGCTGCTTTGATGCACTCTATGGTCGTTCGGGGGCTGCACCTAATATTCGTTCTGCTCCCGGCATGCAGTCTTCAGCCCGATTGGGCGACCCTATGATTAAGTGGTCAGCCTGGTTTTTTTTACTGGTTGTTATTGCGGCAACTGTTTGGTGGTGGAAAACCCAGCAAGGGCTTGATCAACCGATATCCCAACTACCTACAGCGCAGCCTGTAGAGGTTGAATCTGCGGATGGAACTACTCTAATAGTTCCGCCAGACTCGGGAGTAGTGTCAGATAATGCGTCTGTTGTGCCGCAGGTTATAGCCAATAGTGATACTTCACTTGCTGACGGTGAGCCGGTGGCAGAGTCCTCTGGAGAACTTTCTATTCCTTTAACAGTAACGGGATCAGCCTCAGTGGATGAGTCTGCTACAGAAGTTGTTACGGAGCCTGATACAGACGCTGTTTCGGAACCTGCTGCTGAAGCAAGTGTGGCGGTAGATAATACAGAGGTGCAGGCCCTTGCTGATAAGGGGACGCTGCGTATTACTTTTGTTGATGAGTGCTGGGTAAGTGTCGAAGATCATACGGGTGAGGTGCTGGCTATGCGAGTGAAACCAGCAGGGAGTGAGTTGTCAGTCTCCGGAGTGAAGCCGCTGAAGGTATTGCTGGGAAGAGCAAATGCTGTTGGTGAAGTTGTATTTGACGGTAAAGCTGTGAGCTTTGATCGCAATGGTCGTTCAGGTGTGGTGCGTTTAAGTTTACCGCAAAGTTAATAAAGAAATATTCGATCAGGTATTAAACATTGGCCAAGATTAAAGCCATTCGCGGAATGAATGATATTCTGCCAGACCAGACGCCAGTATGGCAGTTTCTGGAACAAAGTGTGAAGTCAGTGCTGGGTGCTTATGGGTATTCAGAGATCAGAATGCCTATTGTGGAGCAGACAGATCTATTTAAGCGTTCTATCGGAGAAGTCACCGATATCGTTGAAAAAGAGATGTATACCTTTGATGACCGTAATGGTGAAAGCCTGACGCTTCGTCCTGAAGGGACGGCGAGTTGCGTGCGTGCGGGTGAAGAGCATGGTTTGCTGTTTAACCAGGCGCAGCGATTATGGTATCAGGGGCCGATGTTCCGCTATGAAAAACCTCAGAAAGGGCGTTACCGTCAGTTTCATCAGATCGGAGTAGAAACCTTCGGGATGGCTAATGCCGATATTGATGCCGAAGTGATTATGCTGAGTGCCCGGCTGTGGAAGCAGTTAGGTATTCTCGACTCGGTTACTCTGCAGTTGAACTCTCTGGGTAGCAATGAAGCGCGGGCTGAATATAAAGATGCCCTGGTTACCTACCTTCTGGAGCGTAAAGATCAGCTAGACGAAGACAGTCAGCGTCGTTTAACGACGAATCCTTTACGGGTATTGGACAGTAAGGACAAGCAGACGCAGTCTTTGTTGGATGATGCGCCCTCTTTAGCGGACTATCTGGATGATGAGTCTCGTGAACACTTTGCAGATCTTTGTGACATGCTGGATAAGGCTGGAATCGCTTATGAATTGAACCCACGCCTGGTTCGCGGTCTTGATTATTACTGCAAAACGGTTTTTGAATGGGTGACCGATAAGCTGGGAGCGCAAGGTACAGTGTGTGCCGGTGGTCGGTATGATGGTTTGGTTAAGCAGTTGGGTGGCAGGCCGACACCAGCGGTTGGTTTTGCAATGGGGGTTGAGCGTCTGATTCTCTTGCTTGAAACGCTGGACGTAGTACCTTCTACAGTAAAGCAGCCGTTTGATCTATATCTGGCAGCAGAGCATAAAGGACTGCAAGAGCGGTTAGTAGTACTGGCAGACCAGTTACGTGATCAGTTGCCTGGGATGCGGATTCGGGTACACTGCAGCGGACTTAAAAATATTAGCAGTAAGGCAAGGCAAACGGGAGCGCCCTGGGTGGTCTTAGTTCGCGAAGAAAACGATTCTCTGCTTGCTAACCTGTGGTATAACTCTGAACCAATTTATGACATTCAGGTCGATAATCTGAGTGAAACGCTGCTGCAGCAACAGCAGGCATAATTGGTAAAATAATAAGCGAATACGATTAGGAGCGGGCTGTGTCGGAAATGCGCACTGAAGAAGAACAGGTTGAAGCGTTAAAAGACTGGTGGAAAGAGAACGGTCGATCACTTCTATTGGGAGTTGCACTGGCACTGGCGATTGTATTTGGCTGGAATGGCTGGCAAAACAATCAGCGTGTCAATGCAGAAAACGCGGCAACTGTGTATCAGAGTCTGGTGCAGGCAGTTGCACTGGCAAGTGGGCCGCAGGCTACAGATGAACAGCGTATTACGGCGACTCATTTGGCAAAAAGCCTGAAGGAAGATTATGCAGATACTGCATATGCTCATTTCGGTGCGTTATTTGCCGCACGTCTCTCTGTTGATTCAAGTGATTACGCGGCAGCAATAAGCGAGCTGGACTGGGTATTAGCTCAATCTCAGGACAGCGTTATGAAAACTGTTGCGACTATGCGCAAGGCCAGAATTATGGCTGCGATGGGTGATGCTGCTGATGCTGTTTCTTTGCTGAATGGACTACAAGAGCCAAGCTTTAGTGTTAGCCTGGCAGAGTTGAAAGGCGATCTGTATCTGCTACAGGGTGAGACAGATAAAGCACGTGATGCATATCAATCAGCCGCAGCTGATGCGCCTCAGGGGGCGCGCCCTCTGTTGAATATTAAGCTTGAAAGTCTGGCTGCAGAAGGGAGTTAAGAGATGAAACAGCTTTGTCGTCTGGCAATGATCTCAATTAGTGTTATTGGTCTCTCTGCTTGCGGTTGGTGGGGTGGAGAAGTTGAAATTGAGCCTGCTGAACTGGTGAGCTTTGAAGCCGAAAATAAGGTAGAAGTGCTGTGGAGTACTTCTGTTGGCGCTGGCTTGGGTGAAAAGTTCAATCAGCTTAGTTTGGCTGTTAACAAGAACGTTATTTATGCTGCTGATGTTGAAGGCAAGGTTTATGCGGTTGATCGTGCCGATGGTGAAGTGATCTGGAATGTTGATCTTGATACGGCGGTTGCAGGTGGTGTGGGTATTGGTCCGGCACATGTAGCAGTAACTACTGAGCAGGGTGAAGTGGTCATGTTGAATGCAGCTGACGGTGCGGAGATGTGGCGCCAGCAGCTGAGTAGCGAGACTCTGAGCCCTATACAGATGAATACTGAGCTTGCAGTTGCTCAGCTCCAAAATGGTAAACTGGTGGCAATGGACCAGAATACAGGTGAGCGCCGCTGGGCCTATGATAGCCAGATTCCACGTCTAACTTTACGTGGTACCAGTGCACCAATCGTTGCCTCAAATGTCACTATTGCGGGGTTTGCAAATGGTAAGCTGATCGCGGTACGCAATGATACGGGGCTGGAGTTGTGGCAACGTCGTATTACTGTAGCCGAAGGCAAAACTGAACTGGAGCGGTTGATCGATATTGATGCCCGGCCGTTATACGTAGACGGCGTGATCTATATTGTAAGTTATCAGGGAAAGCTTGTAGCTGTCAGTGCATCAGATGCACAAGTCTTATGGTCGCAAAAAGCTTCAAGCTATCAGAGTCTGTCCGCTGGCTTTGGTAATATCTATGTCAGTGAAGAGAATGGTTTTATTCAAGCATTTGATCAGCGTAGCAGTGCCAGTGTTTGGCGTCAGTCGGCATTAGAATATCGCCAGACTACTGCTCCTGCGGTACTGGGTAACACTGTTGTTGTGGGTGATTATGAAGGTTATCTGCACTTTATGTCCCAGGTAGATGGTCATTTTGTTGCGCGTTATCAGGCTGATTCTGCCGGTGTGCGCGGTAATATGGTTGTTGAGGGAGGTGTGTTATATGTATTGGGTAATAGCGGTCGCCTGGTTGCATTGCAGCTAAACTAACTTCTTTGTGTCAAATCCGGCGGCTACCTGTGTTATCAGATAGCCGCCATTTTGTTTTTACGTAATTGCGTTTTTTGAAAAAAATTGGTACTAAAATATGCTTCCGGTAATTGCCCTCGTCGGCCGCCCAAATGTGGGTAAATCGACACTGTTTAACAGACTGACAAAAAGTCGTGACGCACTTGTTGCTGACTATTCAGGTCTGACTCGTGACCGGAAGTATGGTGAAGGCCGTCTCGGAGAGCGTGATTATATGGTGGTGGACACCGGAGGTATCTCCGGTGATGAGGATGGTATCGATTATAAGATGGCAGAGCAGTCGCTACTGGCTATTGATGAAGCGGATATTGTCCTTTTTCTGGTTGATGGTCGTGCTGGGCTTAATCCTGCAGACGAGATGATTGCTGATCATCTGCGCCGTTGTGAAAAAGAAAGCTATCTTGTCGTTAATAAAACTGATGGCCTTGATCCTGATGTGGCAATGTCAGATTTCTATGCATTAGGTTTGTCAGAGCCTTTGCCCATAGCTGCGTCTCATGGTCGTGGCGTGACTCAGTTAATTGAGCATGTTTTACAGGATATTCCTTTACGGGAAGAGACTGAAGAAGACGAAGAGTGGCAACGTCAGAAGAAAATTGCAATTGTTGGTCGTCCAAATGTGGGTAAATCAACGCTGGTCAACCGCATCCTGGGCGAAGATCGTGTTGTGGTATTTGATGAGGCAGGAACGACTCGGGATAGCATATATATACCCTTTGAGCGTGATGGTGAGCCCTATACGCTAATTGACACTGCCGGTGTTCGTCGACGTAAAAATGTAACCGAAGCTGTTGAGAAGTTTTCGATTATTAAAACATTGCGGGCAATTAATGATGCCAATGTCGTTGTTTTAGTTATTGATGCTAAAGAAGGCGTGTCTGATCAGGATCTCCACATGCTGGGTTATGTGCTTGATGCCGGTCGGTCATTAGTCATCGCGTTGAATAAATGGGATGGCATGAGCGGTGATGAGAAAGAGGTAGTGCGAGAGCAGCTACGTCGCCGTCTTGAGTTTGTTTCTTTTGCTCGAATGCATTTCATTTCTGCGTTACATGGAAGTGGTGTAGGAAATCTGTTTGGCTCAGTTGATGAGGCATACGGTTTTGCCATGATGAAATGGGCAACGAATAAGCTAACGCGAATGCTGGAAGATATTGTTGCAGATCATCAGCCTCCGATGGTTAATGGTCATCGTATCAAATTGCGTTATGCTCATCAGGGCGGCTCGAACCCTCCTGTTATTGTTATTCATGGTAATCAGACTAATGCATTACCGGGTTCTTACAAACGTTACCTGGAAAATAAGTTTACAAAGGTCTTGGGTATAAAAGGGACGCCGCTGCGTTTTGAGTTTAAAAGTAGCGAAAACCCTTTCAAAGATAAGAAGAATGAGTTGTCAAAACGGCAACAGATGAAAAAGTTGCGACAGAAACTGCATAATGACAAGCAGAAGAAGAAAGGTAAGAAGAGATAAAAGGAAGGAGCTAGACGCTTCGCTTGCTAGTGGCTAGTCCGGAAACTGCGTTTCCTCGCTAGAAAAAGCAAACAACAAAACCGCCGTCAGGCGGTTTTGTTGTTTAAAGGGTCATGCTGTTCAAGCAAGTTTTTCTTACTGTGTCCGTTGTCACAGTACTAGTAAAGAAGGCTTTACTAGCTACAAGCAAGCCGCGCAGCCGCGTCTGGCTGGTCGCGTAGCGACGGACTCACTACTTGTTTCTTCGAAGTGCTGACTTTTTCACAAAATATTAACTTTTTTGTGCTCCCGATGTTGACTCCTCCCGCCATGAATGTAGAATGCGCTTCCTCGCTTGAGACAGCCACTGGAAACGGTCGCTGAGGCAAGTTGAGATGTTCAGTTTAACTGAT
>JAIBCZ010000222.1 GCA_024679645.1 Amphritea sp. | reverse complement strand
TGGATATGCAGATCACCCTCCCGATGTGCCAGACCAATCTGCGGGGTATACACCTCGTTTAACCAGTAGTTGGCAATCACCTTACCGGAGACATTCAGAATCAGGCCACCCAGGGAATAGCCCTGATTAGCGTTAGCGTTAACCCGCCAGTCACTGCGCTCAAGGTATTCATTGATGGTACTGCGTACGGCAACACTGTTATTCCTGCTCATTTATCAACCCATACAATATATAGTGTTATTTACTTTCTTATCACACAACATATTGTGCATTATGCGCAAACACACTCTCGTAATACATTGATAGATATCAAGGCCATCAATTATTTTTTATCCGGTCATTGATAAAGCTTTTGAACGATTTACGATGCAGTTTTCCCCCAGAAGAGGCCTAAACCTCTCAGCCCAGACCGCTTCAAAGGGGTGAGTTTCATAAGTAATTTCGGCAGAAGCAGCTGAAGTGAGGACGATACAGAGCTGTCTTCTCTACTAAGAAGCAGGCAGACTCATGTGCACTTTCGAGTATCAAAAAGAGGCGTTAGCGGAGGAACAGGAGGAACAGGGAAATTGATAAAATTTCAAATATAACAAGACAAAAACTGGAGGCTAAATCACAGCCTCCTTACAATGTACCTATCGTTATTGTTAGCTGGTTAGTTATTTTCAGTCCGATAAAGCTTTATTTCCGAGACGAGTTTAAGGATATCCAGTGTTGAAACAGCCCCGCAGATCTGCTCATCTCTGGTAATAAAAATTCGGTGTACCCCCTTGCTGTGCATCGTTTCTGCAAGCTCAGTGACGGGGGTTGTGTCGGGGGCCGAAATAATCGATCGGGTCATAATCTCCGCGACCAGATGATTTTTATGCTGACTACCTTCAGAAAATCCCAACTCATCAGGCGAGCAACCTTCAAGACTATTGTAATAGTATTGAGTGGTCGGGTTGTCGCTCATGGAATGCTTTGGTTTACCGTCAAAGATAAGAATATCACTCAGGCTAACGACCCCGGAAAACTCTTTTTGTGCAGATAAAACCGGAGCGCCGGTGATCTTGTGCCGGTTAAAAAATTCAATCAAGGCCTGGATTGACCAGTGCTCTGGCACCGTTAATAAATCTTTTGACATGATATCGCTGGCGATCATTTCTGCGGGGGTATTCATAAGGTTTAATCCTCTATATCAGTTCTGATTTTCCCCTATCTGATATTAGTATCAGCAGTCCGGCAAGAGGGGTATACGAAGCGTTAGCTTAACTACAGCTGTGGTCACTATTCTCAGCGATCGGATAACTTATGGCACGTCAGGCGCCTACAGCCAGTAATTCAGGGGTATTCATATTCAGCAGGCAATCGCCATCCTTGCTTGCATCCAGAACATAATGCGGAAACTGCCGGTACCAACGTCCCACTGCGCCCTGGCCCGAGGCCAGCCATTGCTCCAAAGCCGTCTGATAGCAAACGGGAATAACGGCATGCAGATAATGTTCACGTTCGCCTGTTTTTAGAAAGACAATATGGTCGGGGTACTGTCGCGCACTATCCACCAACCGGTCGATCACCCGGACATTGAGTAGAGGGGTATCGCAAGGGAGAACCAACAAGTGACTGAAACCGGGTTTCAGTTCCGTTAAAGCGGCCTGAATACCGGCCAGCGGACCACAGAAACCCACTTCTCGATCACTCACCAACGTCTCTCCGAAACGAGAATAAAGATCCCGGTTACGGTTGCAGCTGATCATTAGATAGTCGACTACAGGCCTTACCTGTTGCAGCGTCCAGCTAATCATAGGCATCTGACGAAAAGAGATTAATCCTTTGTCTTCCCCCCCCATACGACGGCCCTGTCCTCCAGCAAGAACAACCCCTGCTAACCTGGAAAATCCTGTGTTAGCCATATCAGTTCAACAGCCCGTCAAACGGGTAAAAGGACAACACATCGTTCTCGCAAACCTTTTGCTGTGCCGGTACCCGTAAAAAACCATCCGCCAGCACCGACGAGCTCAGGACACCCGAACTTTGACTATGCACTGGTGCGGCATAAAGCTGCCCCTCTGTCCACACAAGGCTCGCACGCAGAAACTCATCCCTGGCTATCGGCTTATCTCGCGTAAAGCCACTTTTAACAGGAAAGTATGAAGGCTCTACCGAGTTACAGCCCAACATACTGAGTAGATAAGGGCGTGCAATCATCAGGAATGTAACCAGTACCGCACCCGGATTGCCTGGCAGTCCCATAAAAGGTACTTGCCCGACCCGGCCATACGCAAGCGGTTTCCCTGGTTTAATAGCCAAACGCCACAAGTCCAGCTCGCCGAGGCTTTCAACCGCAGCCTTTACATAATCTTCTTCGCCAACAGATACGCCGCCACTACTGATAATCAAATCAGCACGTTCGGCCGCTAAACTGAGCGCTGCACGGGTTTCAGTCAGGGTATCAGCGACAATCCCGGTAAAGATCACCTCGCAACCGAGCGCCTCAAGCATTCCCCGGAGGATAAAATAATTGGAATTGTAGATCTGTCCACCCGCACAGATCTCTCCTGGCATCACCAGCTCATCACCGGTGGTAATAATTTCTACCCGCAGGCAGCGATATACTTTCACACGGTTGACACCAACCGAAGCGATCACCCCCTGATGACGGCCATCTAACCGGGCGCCTTTTTCTGCCACACAAAAACCAGGCTGAATATCCTGACCTGCGGGGCGAATATTGGCGCCTACTTCAGGTATGTTCTCAAATGTAACTTTTTCTCCCTGTCGGATGCAGCGCTCCTGCATGACTACCGCATTAGCACCGGGTGGAATTTCAGAACCGGTAAAAATCCGCGCAGCCGTCCCCGGCTGTAACACCACCCCTTGCTCTCCGGCAGCGATACGCTGGCTAACAGGCAGGCAAAGACCTTCTGACAGCGACTCAGTATTCACCGCATAACCGTCCATTGCACTGTTCGCCGCAGGCGGCACCAGGATCGTTGAAACCACCGATTCTGCCAGCACCCTACCGTTAGCCTGATCCAGCGATAACACTTCGGTTTCTTCAACACACTGAGCCGACGCCAGTAATCTTTTCAATGCCTCAGCAAAGGACATCAGCTTATCACTGTCACAACTACACCCACTCATGATCGCGGTCCGCAGGCACTACTGACATCCGGTAGTACCATTTCAACAAAGTTACAGGGACGATGACGTGCATCAAGTTGCTCACAAATCACTTTTTCCCAGGCGGTACGACATGCGCCGGGCGAACCTGGCATAGTAAAAATCAGAGTACGATTGGCGACACCGGCAACGCTTCGGGACTGAATCGTCGAGGTACCAATCTCAGCAAAGGAGATCTGGCGAAAAAGCTCTCCATAGCCCTCAATCACCTTATCAAACAGAGGGAGCAGTGCTTCCGGGGTAGTATCGCGTGCGGTAAATCCGGTACCACCGGTTACCAGAATAGCCTGCACATTTTCCCGTGCGATCCAGTCAGACACCACAGCACGCAGCTCGTAGATATCATCAGGCCGAATCTGTCGGTCAGCCAATCGATGTCCACTACCCTGCAGGCACTGTTGTAATGTATCACCCGAGCTATCCGTTTCCAGCGTTCGGGTATCTGAAACAGTCAACAACGCTATATTTAATGGTTGAAATCGTACATCTTTTTTCGCATGCCCCATGGCAATACTCCTTAAATCAATTTCAAATGCAGGCAACAGATCGGGCGTTTTATTGAATGAGGCTTTTTAAAGCAGCTACGCTGTGTATCGTCAGGTTACGCCCCTGAACATCCAATAAGTCTTTCTCTTTAAGCTCACGCATAACCCGGGATAATGTTTCTGGCTGCATCGCCAACCTTGAAGCAATCAGCTGCTTAGTCGCTGGCAGCCTGACAACCACAGGATCAGGTGTTTTCTCATCAATTAAACTGAGAATAAAATGGGCGACACGATGGACAGCACTCTGCTGTGTTAGTACTTCAATATCACTAATGCTCCGCTTCAGCCGGCTCGCCATAGAGCCTAAGATGCCAAAACAACTTTCATAAGACTGATGAAGCAGTTGCAGGTAATCCTGGCAACAGATAGACAACACGGCTGTAGACTTTATCGCCATAGCATTAGCCGGGTAGTGTTTCTCCGCCATAAACATAGCGGCTTCACCGACAGG
>JAIBCZ010000135.1 GCA_024679645.1 Amphritea sp. | reverse complement strand
GGTGCGCGGCCGATGCCCAGATCGATCCGGTCCGGGAAAAGGGTTGCCATCATTTTAAAGCTTTCCGCCACTTTAAGAGGGCTGTAATGGGTTAGCATTACGCCGCCACTTCCGACCCGTATGTTTGATGTTACGCTAGCGATGGCAGTTGCCATTATTTCAGGGCAAGGGCTGGCAAAGTGAATACTGTCGTGATGTTCAGCTACCCAGTAGCGATAGTAACCCAGTTCATCGCAGGTTTTAGCCAGTTCTACGGTAAGGCTAAGGGCGTCGATAGCAGGGTGGGAACCATGCACCGGTGATTGGTCAACAACAGACAGTTTTACGCTCATTTAAATCTCCTTAATATAATTAACATATTAACTATTTTTTGTTTTGAGATCAATGGCCTGTATGCAAGCAAAGGTTAGAACCTCTGTTTTCAAGGCTGTATTTACTTGCTTGATCATGGCCGCTGCATCGGCGTAGCCAAACTCTTTAGCCGTCGCTTCATAGCCCTCGACCTGCCACTGGGTCGATTCAAACCAGCCAGACAGAAACTGCTGATAATGATCGGCCAGTTACGGTACTTACAACGCAAGCAATAGTGTCAGCCCGAAAAGCAGCTTATTCTGTAGAGGCCCAATTAGTCGTCCGATCAAAACTACAGTTCCAGAAAGTGAGTCAAAACTGAGTATAGGGGATTAGCATCGGATTCTATGAATGCTTTTTCTAAAAAACGATGTTGTAGGTTTCGAGGTATTGTTTACAAGTAACTAAGAGCGTTTGGAGATATTTTCGAGGGTAGTCATTTGAAAGCTTGTTGGGATTACGATCCCAACCTACGGGTTAGGATTATTTTTTGTACAAATTTAGAGTAACTGTCTATTTTGTAGGTTGGGATGAGGCACGAATCCCAACATCTAATTCCCACATCGAATGGCGCAAGGAGGTGACCATTTATTACCGAAGGACTTTGCAACCAGGTGGTTGTTATTTCTTTACGGTGAATCTTGCGGATCGTGATAAGACTCTCTTGGTCAGTCATATTGAGCTGCTCCGTGAAGTTGTTAGACAAGTTAAGCTACGTCATCCCTTTCAAATAGATGCGATGGTGGTCTTACCCGAACATCTGCATGCTATCTGGACCTTACCTGAAGGAGATGCCGACTTCTCTAAACGCTGGGGGTTAATTAAAGCAAACTTTTCCAGGGGGCTGGCTAAAAATGAGTCGATTTCTAAGAGCCGTATGTTGAAGGGGGAGAGGGGAATCTGGCAGCGAAGATATTGGGAACATCTTATTCGCGATGCAGAGGATTATCGCCGGCATGTGGATTACATCCATTTTAATCCGGTTAAGCATGGTTTGGCTCAACGGTGTGCAGATTGGCCATATTCCAGCTTTCATCGTTATGTTTCCCGAGGAGTATTACCGATTGATTGGGGCGAGAGGACAATGAGTTTTTCGGAAGAAGTGTTTGGTGAGTAGTTTTTTAAGAGCTGTTGGGGTTCGTGCCTCACCCCAATCTACGTTCGAGGAGGCTATCGGGAGGAGCGTCGTTAATGTTTTTAAAAGCCCGGCTGTTATGCCGGGCTTTCTTTTATCTGTTGACCAACAAAGAACAACGTTATTAGCTGTTGTCCGGTTCACGCTTCTCTAGCGCCAGATAGTTTTCGATCCCTTTGATCTTATCTTCAGGGTGATGGTTTACATACAGCACCGAAGTTTCGCTGCCGGCGCAGATCTTTTCGATCAGGGCCAGTACCAGCTGTCGGTTCATATCATCCAGACCCAGGCATGGCTCATCCAGAATCAGCAGAGGAGGGTGCTTCACCATTGCCCGGGCGATCAACAGCAGGCGCTGATCGCCATAAGAGAGCTTGTTGAACGGGGTGTCGGCACGATCGGACATTCCTAATAGTGCCAGCCATTCGTCGGCGATCTGTTTCTGTCGGTCGGTGGCTTTAGTGTACAGACCGATACTGTCATAAAAGCCGGAAATGATGACATTGCGCAGACCGGTGCCGACTTTGTATTCCCACTGCAGGGCGGTGGAAACGTAGCCGATAAACTGCTTGATCTGCCAGATGCTTTCACCACTGCCACGTTTAAAGCCGAAGACGAAGATATCGTTAACGTAGCACTGCGGGTGGTCTCCGGTGATTATCGATAGCAGACCGGTTTTCCCGCTGCCGTTGGGGCCGCTCAGCTGCCAGTGTTGATTGCGCTCGATGGTCCAGTCTAGAGAATCGATTATTTTGTGGCCATCGTAGGTAATGTTGAGGCTGCTTAACCTGACCAGAGGCTGGGTTGGGTCAAGAGTAGGAATCGCCGTTTCAGGGTCTGTTGTCGGTACTGCAAGGTCGGTCGTTTTCAGATGCAGTAGCTGATAAAGCTCGTTGTATGCTTTTGTGTCACTTCGGTCGATACGGTGCTGCAGGCGACCATTATCCACATACGCGATATGGGTGATAAAGTCTGGGAATTCGTCGAAGCGGTTCAGTACCATCACCATCGGCACGGTTTCAATCAGAGTCGCTAAGTACTGCTGTAGCATTTCCAGGGTGTGGGCATCCAGGCCGTCAAACGGCTCGTCCAGTACCAGCAGGTCTGGTTCGCTGGCTAACGCACGGATCAGCATAACCTTACGGGATTCACCGGTGGATAGTTTACGGAAAGCACGGTCCACCAACGACTGCAGCTGAAACTTCTCAACCAGCTCGTCGATCAGTTGCTGGTTACTGTCACCGGGATTAAGGATCTCATGTACCGGAGTACCTTCGGCGATAACGTCCATGATATCGGCATCATCTTTTTTCAATTCGGCTTCGATCAGTTCAGCCTGGGCTTCAAAAGATACCAGACCTACTTTTGCCGGTAAGCCTTCAATACTGCCTGACAGGTTTTCACCGGCACCGGCCAGAATTGCTGCCAGTGCGGACTTGCCTGAGCCGTTGGCGCCGGTGACGACCCAGTGCTGGCTGCTGTTCAGCTGCCAGTTAATCTCATCTAATTGAAAGCGATCGTCAAAATTAACGGTCAGGTTGTCCAGGTGAATGTTCATAGGTCTTAAACTCAATTAGTTGCTCTTCGGTGGCAGCTTGAAATAGGGGGCGGTTAAACGCTTATAAAAGAACTCACAAAATAGCCATACACGGCCTGTTAATAGTTCTTTTATAAATGCTTATTCAAAATAAGTTTAAAAAAAAGGCCAGGCGATTAAGCCCGGCCTCTTTCTAAGAAGTTAAATCGTAATCAAACGATCTTCTTCATGTCAGCCATGTGGCCACGCAGGGTAGTACCGATCGCTTCAACCGGGTGAGCGCGCAGTGCTGCGTTCACTTCGATCAGGCGAGCGTTGTCTACGCCAGTGTCTTCCAGGTCCAGACCCTTACCGATAACGTCGGTCTTGATGTCCTTCATGAAGTCAGCCAGCAGAGGCAGACAAGCGTGGTTGTACAGGTAGCAACCGTATTCAGCAGTATCAGAGATAGTTGCGTTCATCTCGTACAGCTTCTTACGTGCGATAGTGTTAGCGATCAGTGGAGTTTCGTGCAGAGACTCGTAGTAGGCAGAATCAGCGATGATACCTGCAGCAGTCATGGTTTCGAAGGCCAGTTCAACACCTGCTTTAACCATAGCAACCATCAGGATACCGTTATCGAAGTATTCCTGCTCAGAGATCTCTACATCGCCAGCTGGAGTCTTTTCGAAGGCTGTCTCAGCCGTTTCTGCACGCCAGCCCAGCAGGTTAACGTCGTCGTTAGCCCAGTCTTCCATCATAGTGCGGGAGAAAGTGCCATCGATGATGTCGTCCTGGTGCTTGTTGTACAGCGGACGCATGATAACTTTCAGCTCTTCAGACAGATCGTATGCTTTGATCTTAGCTGGGTTAGACAGGCGATCCAGCATGTTGGTAACGCCGCCGTATTTTAGTGCTTCAGTAACAGTTTCCCAACCGAACTGAATCAGCTTAGACGCGTAACCAGGCTCGATACCTTCTTCAACCATCTTGTCGAAGCACAGCAGAGAACCTGTCTGCAGCATACCGCACAGGATAGTCTGCTCGCCCATCAGGTCGGACTTAACTTCAGCGATGAAAGAGGACATCAGAACGCCCGCTTTGTGACCGCCGGTACCAACAGCGTACGCCTTAGCCAGTGCCAGACCTTCGCCTTTAGGATCGTTGTCTTCGTGAACAGCGATCAGGGTAGGAACACCGAAACCACGAACGTATTCGTTACGTACTTCAGAACCCGGGCACTTAGGAGCAACCATGATTACAGTCAGGTCGTCACGGATCTGCATGCCTTCTTCAACGATGTTGAAACCGTGAGAGTAAGACAGGCAAGCGCCTTCTTTCATCAGCGGCATAACAGCGTTAACAACAGGCGTGTGCTGCTTATCAGGAGTCAGGTTCAGTACTACGTCAGCAGTAGGGATAAGTTCTTCATAAGTACCAACTACGAAACCGTTCTCAGTAGCGCTCTTCCAGGACTGACGCTTCTCGTCAATCGCCGTTTGACGCAGAGTGTAAGAAACATCACAACCGCTATCACGCAGATTCATACCCTGCGCCAGACCCTGTGCGCCACAACCGATGACAACAATTTTCTTGCCTTTCAGCGCTTCAACGCCGTCTGGAAACTCAGAGATATCCATGAAGCGGCACTTAGCCAGTTGTTCCAGCTGCTCACGCAGTGGCAGGGTATTGAAGTAGTTATTAGACATATCTGATAGTTCCGTAATAATAGAGTAATTGCCACATCGGCAACGACTGAAAATTCTGGTTTTACCCGGCAGATACAAATCGATCTGTAGGGCTCAAATTCAGCAGGCCAATATTATATAGATAGCTATACAGATCGGGCCACTGAAATTTAATAACGCTACTCTATAGAATATTTAGTCTTGCGTATATTGATATATATTAATTACTGCATTGCGTTTTATGCAATGATTTCTGCTTATGTTTTGCCGTATTCAGGCAAACTGGCTACGCAACCTGTATAACGCGGTTTTTTTATCCCGCTATCATCGTTATCCTTACACCCCCATAGCTCATTGCAAATAGAGGTAAGAGATGACGGCACTGATTCTGGACGGTAAAGCGTTGGCAAAGCAGCGTGAACAGATGTTAACGCAGCGTGTAAACCTGCTAGAACAGCAGCCAGTACTGGCGACTATTCTGGTAGGCGGTGATCCATCATCGGCGACTTACGTGCAAATGAAAATTAATGCCTGCGGTCGGACCGGAATGGGCTCACGCAGTATCGAGCTGCCAGAGTCCACTACAACCGAAGAGTTATTAGCCACTATTGATGAACTGAATAGCGATTCACAAGTGTGTGGCATCCTATTGCAGCATCCGGTTCCCGCTCAGATCGATGAACGGGCCTGCTTTGATGCGATCGCCATCACAAAAGATGTAGATGGTGTGACGACTCAGGGGTTTGGTCGCATGGCTATGGGCGAACAGGCATTTGGCTCAGCCACCCCTGCGGGAATCATGACGCTATTAGATCACTATGATATAGCACTGGAAGGTAAGCATGCGATCGTAGTGGGTCGTAGCCCAATCCTGGGTAAACCGATGGCGGCGATGTTACTCAACGCTAATTGCACAGTGACGGTTTGTCACTCTCGTACTGTGGATCTGGCCGAGCAAGTTAGCCGGGCGGATATAGTGGTGGGTGCGGTAGGCAAACCAGAACTGATCCGGGCGGAATGGATTAAAGATGGTGCGGTGGTCGTGGATGCGGGCTATCACCAGGGTGGCCTGGGTGATATCGAAAAGCTAGGTTTAGAAAACAGGGTCGCAGCCTTAACGCCGGTCCCGGGTGGTGTAGGACCTATGACGATTAATGCCCTGATCAGCCAGACTCTGGAAGCTGCGGAGCTGCTTGCGTAGCGAAAGTTCTTAATATGCAGCGACATAGCTCGATAGTGCTTGGACACAAAACTACGCCTTCCCTGCAAAACGAAACTATTCCTGGTGTTTGGCGCAGGCTGCTTTTTGTTAATAATCTATTCCAGCAACTGCAAGAGGATCGGTTGCAGTTACCACGCAGTTCTTGCCTTTTAGTTTGGCGCGGTAG
>JAIBCZ010000254.1 GCA_024679645.1 Amphritea sp. | reverse complement strand
TATATGGAACGCTTATGAAGTGTCCTGGCTGAACGATAAGGGTAAGCCGATTGTTCGACTGGCTGAGTTTCGTTTTTCCGCGGCGAGTCACAATATTGTTGAGTCAAAGTCATTTAAACTCTACCTTAACTCCTTCAACCTGACGCGCTTTGATTCAGAATCTGAGGTGCAGGCGCTTATGGTTACAGACCTTTCAGCAGCCTCTGAAGGTGCTGTTGAGGTGATCCTTAGTCAACTTGATATCACCACGCCAATTCTTAAGTTTGAAGGTGAGTGTCTTGATGAGCTGGATATCGAGGTGACGGATTATAGTCCGGCTCCTCAGCGCTTGAGTGCTAACGGAGAGATGGTAGAAGAGGCGCTATACAGCCATCTTTTGAAGTCTAATTGTCCGGTGACCGGACAGCCAGACTGGGCGAGTATCTCCATTGAATATCGTGGAGCGTCGATAGATCGTCAAGGGTTGCTGCAGTATCTGATCTCTTACCGTGAACACGGTGATTTCCATGAGCAGTGTGTAGAGTCGATCTTTATGGATATCTGGAACCGTTGCTGCCCGGCAGAGTTAACTATATATGCCCGGTATTTGCGCCGCGGAGGGCTGGATATTAATCCGTATCGTAGTAGTAAGGTCGATCGGCCTGTTAACTTGCGGCTTAGCCGTCAATAAAGGAATTAGAATGGACGCTCTGGAAAACTTACACCAGCGGGTATCTATTCCGCTGCTTGAAGGACCGGCACCCTCGTCGGAACAACTTGAGAATATTTATCGGGCTGCGCTACGAGCACCTGACCACGGCGCTTTGAAACCGATGCGGTTCCTCAATGTTGAGGCCGAAGCGCGATCCAAACTGGGCGAACTGTTTCTGGATGCCGCCAGCGAAGATCCGTCGCTGAGCGAAGAACAGCAAGCAAAATTCAGAAATATGCCGTTAAGAGCGCCACATATTATCGTGGCTATTGCGGTTATCCAGGACCACCCCAAGGTTCCCCGTACTGAACAGCTTATTACTGCCGGTTGTGCGGTGCAGAATATGTTGTTAGCTGCTCATGCACAGGGCCTGGGCGCGATGTGGCGTACCGGTGCTTTGGCTTACCATCCCACCGTTATGGATGGTTTAGGTTTGCAGGCGCATGAAGAGATTGTGGGTTATCTGTATCTGGGTACCCCTGCACGAAATCGTAAAGTGCCTCAGGTTGATGTTGAGAAATTCGTCAGCGACTGGGGCTGATCAAACGCCCCGTTGAAATGTCAGAATGCAGAGGGAGAAACAAATAATATGACCAACACTCAGCAAACAGCCGAACAGTTTTTGGTCTGGCTTAAAGGTCAGATTCCTCTACTTAATCACATGGGTTTTGGTGATCCTGCTTATGATGGTCAGTCATTGACGCTGTCGGCAGCGCTGGCCCCCAACGTTAATGATAAGGGTACCGGTTTTGGTGGCTCACTGGCGACACTCGCCACTCTGTGCGGGTGGGCGATGGTAACGCTGTACCTGCGTGAACAGGGGCGTGATTGTGATGTGATGATCCGCGACAGCCAGCTCAAATACCTGGCGCCGGTGACGGGTGATTTCACTGCGGTAACCGTATTGCCAGAACAGTCTGAGCTAGACAGCTTTATGAGCTATATGGATAGCAAAGGCCGTGGCCGGCTCAACCTTGAAGTTGAGATACGTCAGGGGGATAAGGTGGCGATGACCCTCAGCGGGGCTTATGTGGCGGTGGAAAGGCTATAAAAGCCGTAGCTCGTGGCTCGAAAAGAAAAAGCACAGAACCGTAGCTCGAAAAAGAAAGCCTGCTTTTTTCTCTTAAATAGTGATGACTTACAACGTAGTTAACGTTCAGAAACACCATCTCTGACTTAAGCAGGCTATTCCGAGCTACGAGCCACGTCCACTGTCCTTTATTTCAAAACAACACTCTGAATGATAATCGGCTCGACCGGTACATCTTTGTAAGGTCCCTGTCTGCCTGTCTGTACATGACCTATCTGTGTCAGCACATCCAACCCGTTGACCACTTTGCCAAACACGGTGTAGCCGGGGCGTGGGCCTTTAGCGTTTAGAAAGTCATTGTTTTTCAGGTTGATAAAAAACTGGGATGTTGCGCTGTTAGGGTCATTAGTACGGGCCATTGCGATAGTACCGCGTAGATTGGGGAGGCCGTTAGTTGATTCATTACGTACGGGTGGCAACGTATCTTTACGTTCCATATCAACGGAGAATCCGCCACCCTGGATCATGAAATTGTCGATTACCCGATGGAAAATGGTGTCGGGAAAAAAATCGTTTTCTACATAGCGAAGAAAGTTTGCCACAGTCAGTGGTGCTTGTTCGGGCATCAGCTCCAGCTCGATTACACCCGCACTGGTGGTCATAACGACGACTGGATTGAGATCTTCAGCCAATGCAGGGCTGAGCAAGCCAACGCTGAGCAGTAGGGACAACAGGTATTTCTTTAACATTAGAATTCCTTAAAAGTTGAATACTTGTTTCAGCAGATCAGTTGTACGTGCTGCCGGGTTTTCTCTAATCTTCTTCTCTTCGGCGGCCAGCATAGTGAACAGGCCGTTCAGAGCACCTTCGGTTACATGGTCTTCCAGATTATAGTTCTGTGCCATGCTGCCGACCATCGGTACTTCTTCCGCTTTTTTAGTCAGGTCGCCGTAATATTTAGTCACACCCACCTGATTCATAGAGGTTTCAACAGAAGGGCGGAACAGCTCGCTTAGCCGGGTTGAGGTCTTCTCACGAAAGTATTCGGTGGCCGCATTATCAGGACCGTTCAGAATAGTCCGGGCATCTTCAATGCTCATCTCTTTAATCGCGGTGACCAGGATTTCGGTTGCCTCTGGAGCGGCCTGTTCTGCTGCGCGGTTCATGCTCAGCTCGAACTGTTCAACCTGAGAGCCCAGACCAAATTTTTTCAATAGGCCGCTGGCTTGCTCGAGTTGAGCGGGCAGGGGGATTTTAATCTGTGCATTATTGAAATAGCCGTTTTCCTGACTGACACTTTCAATTGCCTGGCGGCTGCCTACTTCCAGCGCTTCTTTAAGTCCGGCTATCACGGTATCGTAATCGAGACTGGTTCCTGCGGCAGTAGATGAGACGGGAGCGCTCTGTTTCTGCTCGATGAGTTGCTGGCCGCTATCTTCTATCTTTTTCAGCAGATCACCAAATCCTGCAAAAGCGGATGCGGTAATAGTACAAGAGAGCAGGATGACACTCGCTTTTCCAATGGTTACTTTACGCATAATCTGTATTTCCTGAGAGTCGTTGAGGGTTTAACTCAATTCTAAGCATTAAAGCTTAAAGCATCCTTAACAATATTGCTCTTATGTTGAGATGATTTCCTTGCATACCTTTAAAAATCATAACTTTACCTATCTTTACACCCCGGTTGCTTATCTTTCGAATAATTAATATTTAAAGTATACAGATTATCATTCTAACGGAG
>JAIBCZ010000133.1 GCA_024679645.1 Amphritea sp. | reverse complement strand
TCAGTCAGCATGGCTGAGGCGTCAGAACGATTTAAAGAGATAAAAAAAGCTGCTTATTGGCAGCTTTTTTTAAATGGCGGGAGCTAAGGTTACTAGTCCTTGTCTAATAACCGGATACCGCGCTCTTCAATAGCGATAGTGCGTTCTTTATAGAGTCTGCCGATTGAAAGCTTGAAGGCTTTTTTGCTACAACTGAATAGCTTTTTGATGAGCTCAGGCGAGGTTTTATCGTTAGCTGCAATATAGCCGTCATGCTCTTCTAATAAGCGAAGAATCCGTTTGGTCAGATCGTCAGTTTTACCATAACCCAGTTGTTGCAGGCTTAGATTAATTTTGCCGTCGGGACGAACCAACTTTATAAAGCCTTTCATGCGCTGACCATAACGAATTGGCTTGAATACATCGCTATCGTACACAACTCCCCAGTGCTGACCGTTAATGATAGCTTTGTAGCCGATGTGCGTGTGGTCTTCGATAATGAGGTCTACCTGCTGACCTTTTTCATAGCTATGCGGGTAGTTATCCAGGAACTTATTCAGTTTAGTGGTACCAGCAATCCGGTCCGTTTCCTGATCGAGATAGATATAAACAATCTGCTCCTGATCTTTTTCAACGGTCTTTTTTTGTTCACTAAAGGGAACGAGCAGATCTTTGGGAAGGCCCCAGTCAAAAAATGCACCGATGCGATTCAGATCAACGACTTTGAGGCAGGCGAAGTCGCCGACCTGCGCCTTGGGCGTTTCAGTCGTTGCGATCAGAAAGTCGTCAGAGTCGCGGTAGATAAACACCTTGAGGCTATCGCCAATGGCAGTGTTATCAGGAACGTAACGCTGTGGTAGCAGAATTTCTCCCAACTCTTCGCCGTCAAGATAGACGCCGAATTTAACTTCTTTGACCACTTCCAGAGTGTTGAACCGGCCGATCATTGCCATGGGATTCTGTGCCTCGTAAAAAATAAAAAAACGGAGACTGGCTCCGTTTTAGGATCAGTGCTTTGCGGGGTTACTTATGAATGGTCTTTCAAAAACTCAGGGTCAAGCTTCAGCTCGTTATTGCTGTTAATGCCGATTCCCCGCTCACGGATATTTTTGGCTATCAGTTTAGCTTCTTCCAGTGAGTGCATGTCGTAGGTACCGCACTGGTATTCGTTAAGTTCTGGAATTTCGCTCTGTTTCTCGACCTGTTGAACATCATCCATCGCTGCCAGCCAGGCATCTGCAACTTGTTGTTCTACCGGTGTACCGATCAGACTCATGTAAAAGCCGGTACGGCATCCCATCGGTGAGATGTCGATAATCTCAACACCATTACCATTCAGGTGGTCGCGCATAAAGCCTGCAAAGAGATGTTCCAGGGTATGAATCCCTTTTTCTGTCAGGATCTCTTCATTTGGCAAGCAAAAGCGCAGGTCAAAGACGGTGATGGTATCGCCACCAGGGGTGGTCATTGTCTTAGCAACACGCACTGCCGGGGCATTCATACGGGTGTGATCAACAGTAAAACTATCTAACAGAGGCATGTCGGAATCTCATTGGGTATTACAAATAATATTATCAGCTGATTATCCCAGTATTACGCTGGGAAATTAACCCTTCAGGGATGATTTCTTTTCAGCCTGTTAATTGATTATATCTCTTTGAGTCGATTTAGCAGTTTCCGGGCAGGAAAGCCTAATTTTTTTTCTAGTTTTTTTGCACCGTTAAGCAGTGAACGTGGATTGGATTCAGGTTTGCCTCCACGAAAAGCGAAGGCGACCAGATTACCACTATCCACAGTGCAGCAGAGCCAGTTCTTGCCGAACAACTCCGTTAGTTGCTGGTTTGCTAAAGGGTGAAAACCTTGTCCCTCATCCCATAGATTTAATACCAGTACACCCTGATCATTCAGTAAACGGTAGCAGGCCTGCAGATATTCCTGATGCAGTTGCTGATGCTGCATGCCTGCATCGGTGCACAGATCGGTGAAGATCAAATCCTGAGGCTCGGTGGCTTGCTGGAGATGTGCCAATGCGTCATCAACCGTAATGATAAGCTGGTCAGACACCGGTAGCATAAAATGTTTAATCGCAGTCGCAACGACCTGAGGGCGAAGCTCCACCACGTTGATCATCACATGGTCTGAGTAGCTCAGTAGTGCCTGTACGAGTGACCCTCCACCCAGTCCCAGCATTAATACCTGTTGCGGCCTGGGTTGATAGAGCAGTCCGAGTAGCATTGCCTGCATATACTGATAGACAGGGTATTCAGGACGATTGAGCTCAATCCGGCTTTGTTCACCGCCAGTGCCAAAACTCAGGTAGCGGAAAAGGCCATCTTCATAAACATAGATGGGACCGTATTCGTCAAAGTAACGGGCAATCTCTGTGCCTTGTGTGTTGCTCAAAAGAAACTCCGGCATAAACGTATCAAATATATTGCGCTGCAAAACAAAGGTTGATACAGGTCAGTATTTTTAGGTTCAAAATTAAACCTGCGCAACTTTTCTTTCAGTCAGTGGTTATTTTTTCATCTAAATTAGCTATTAAGTTGAACAGTATGCGCGGCCAACTTCTCCTATCATTAATGATCTGCAGTAGAGATAAAAAAAATAAAAGGCGGGAGAAACCTATGAGAAAAAATCAATTGGCGACAGCTTATTGTATCGGCTGTGGTTGTAATGACCACCACAGTTGTGACACCGATTATGGAAAGTGTACCTGGATCATTGTTGACCGGGAGTTGAATGTGGGCGTGTGTAGTGGCTGCGAAGCTGCATTAGCCTCGTGGCAGCAGGGCGCAAGAACTGCTCCGATGATGCAAGCTCAGGCGAGTCTTTAAGATTAAGTCCAGTATAGCCGGGTCAGTTAGGTGAGGTTGTAGAGTAAAAGTGACAGACGCAGTAATAAAAAAGGAGCCACAGGCTCCTTTTTTATTTTTTATACTAGCCGCAAGGCACTTTTTATCAACGCTTGCCCATTCTGCGAATCGCCTGTGGAGTGAAGTCGCTGTGTTTGAAACGGGCGTTGAAATCAAAGCCATCGCCTTCTTCATTGGTCAGGCTTCCTACCAGATAGCGACCAGATTGAAGGTCATACAGCGCTTCGGCTGTGAGCCAGGGTACCTGCGCATCCTGATACTGCATCTGGTGAGCTTCACCCACGCGCCAGAGTTGGCCCCGGCCATCAAAGTGATCTACAACAGCTGCTTGCCAGCTGTCTTCATCTATGTAGAAGACCCGCTTGGCGTAGACGTGACGAGCGCCCTCTTTGAGTGTGGCTTCTACTTTCCATACCCGGTGTAACTCGTACCGGTTGTAGGCTGGATTAAGGTGCCCCTTAGTCAGAATATCTTTATATTTCAGGGTGCGGTCAGCCAGTTTATAGCTGTTGTAAGGAATATAGATCTCCTCCTTACCCACAAGGTTCCAGTTGTATCGATCCGGAGCACCGTTAAACATATCCAAATTGTCGGAGGTACGCTGACCGTCAGAGGCGGTACCCGGAGCATCGTAAGCGATCTGCGGTGCACGGCGTACACGGCGTTGGCCCGCATTATAAATCCATGCTTCACGGGGCTTGGCTATCTGATTCTGAGCTTCATGTACCAGCAGCACATTACCCGTTAAACGTGCAGGTGCTTTTATCTGCTGGACAAAATAGAACAGAATATTGTCATCTTTAGCGGTGCGGCCCTCTTTGAGGTAGTTAGGCCAAGACATTTTCTCAGTAATTTTTACGGGCACAAAATTGCCATTGGCGTGCACAGGTACCTGCACAAAGGTGCGTTCGAGTGCGCCTCCACGGTAGCGGGTCATATGATTCCAGATCGCTTCGAGGCCGTTCTGAGGAATAGGAAAAGGCACGCCTTCCAGAGTGTTACTGCTCAGACCGTTGCCGTTGTCGATCAATTCTGATTTCACCGCATTGCTGCGAGCATTGTCATATTGCAACTGGGGCAGGGAGGCACTGCGATGGGTTGGATAGATATTCATCTTGAATGTATCCGGGTACTTCGCTAATAGTGCCTGCTGACCCTCGGTAAGGTGTTGCTTATGCTCCGATGCATTAGCAGCGGTGATCGTGAGTAGTGGTTGTTCATCAGCATAAGGGTCTTTAAAGCGTTCGCCACCGGGGGGGAGCCCTCCATCCCAGGCTGGAATAGTGCCGGCAGCATTGCCCGCTACTTCAGCGCCTATGGGCGTCAGGCTTGTGCCTAGCTTAGCGGCTTCTGTTTCAGAAACCGCGGCCATGAGTGGCAGACTAAAACTTAAACCCATAGCTGAGCTAAGGATCAGTGCAGTCGATTTAAACGTCATAATATTCTCCTGTAATCCTTAACAATTAAAATGAAGCGGATGCGCTAAGTGATAGAAAATCGCGATCATCGATGGCGTTATAATCACCGCCAAAGAAATCGGTGTAACCCAGTTGTACCTGGTATTGATTCAGGTAATCAGCGGTCAGGCTAAAGGTTGCAGTTTTTTCACCTTCCCCAAATGATGCGCCAGGCTCTGGGCCGTAGCCCTCTACACCATGCTTGAAGCTGATCTCAGGCTTAAGATTAATACCTGCAAAAACATCTGAATATGTCAGATTGGCTCTAACGACATAACCAAAAGAGTTTTGTGTGACAAAGCCATCGTTGTCACCTGCGGTATAACCGAACAAGCTGTTTCGGCCATATTTTACAGCTGAAGCACTTTCATCAAGATCATGCACATGGGTCCAGCCCAGTTCGCCGATCAGCGTCATTCGGCTAGCGCCCATGACCTGATCAACAAACTTAACCAGGCTGGATTGCACCTGAGTTATATCGAATTGATCGTATCCTCGTACATAGCCGTCAGCAGTGCCAAAAGCAGGTGCTACACGAGCATTTGCTGGATTGTTTGGGGTCATGCCGAATGAAAGCATGGATGCAACCAGCATCGATCCATTTAATTGCAGGGGGACGTCTTTTTTATGACTGACTTCACCGGACCAGGCCAGTTCACCGATATTACTGTTCCAACTAATTCCGGCCATGAAAAGATCTTCAGGGTATTCAATGAAATACTCTGACGCGAAAGGATTGGGACCCGCAGAAGCTTGGGCTACTCCGCTGATGATAGGTAGGCGACTATGGTACTTGGTCAGATAAAAGCCAAACTCTGTACTGTTGAGCTCTTCAGCAAAGTAACGGAATGCCAGACCAAACTGACCCTCATCATCTGCATCTCGAATACCGTCAGCGTTTCTATCGACAACGAAACCACCCAGAGCTGCGGTTCCGTTATAGTAATTCTGGTCATCCACCCCTAATACAGGGTGACCATCGGCGAATACCCGAATGCCATTACAGCCCTCCGAGCTAATATCTGCAGCTGAAAAATAGGTACCGCAACCGTCAACAACGGTTTTTTCCCATTCAAGTTGGTAAAACGCTTCAACGCTCAGGTTGTCGGTGACACCGAGAGAGGCAAAGGCCATATTTACCGGCAAGAGGCCCTCTTTTACTTCTGCGCCGGCTCGGCGGAAAGCGTTAACATCAAAAGGATTGATGACGTTGATTCCGCCCTGAATAAAAGTACTTTCCCCCCAGTTGACAACCTGGCGACCCAGGCGCAAGTCCAGTGGCTGACCGTTTAGTTCAAACTCACCATAGATATAGGCGTCGAGAATTTCTGCACCGGAAAATTTGGCATAGTCATTAAAACCGCTGTCATCCAAGGAGGAGTTAGAGGCGTAACCGTTTGGGATATGGCCATGATTCACGTTACCTTCGCTTAGCGCATAGTCATACCAGTACTTTCCGCGGATAAATGCGCCGATATTGTCTTTGCTTAACTCAAGATCATGGACGCCTTTAATTACAGTGGAGTAAGCATCGCCCTTTGCGTAATTTTGGGTGCCATCATCGAAGCTACCTAAGTCAGCACCAGTTCCTCCATTCGCTTGGGATATTAAATCGCTGTTAGCATCACCCATTCGCCAGCTTGATCCAATGGATATCTGCGAATCAAAACGGCCTTCGATCTCCCCGAGATTAAATTCCACAGCGGCTGCAGGGGTCGCGAGGGTCGCTGTGAAGAGTGCGAGGGATATGCTCTGCGAGAGCTTGTTACG
>JAIBCZ010000148.1 GCA_024679645.1 Amphritea sp. | reverse complement strand
TGTACTAAGCCTGGTTGCACTTAATATGAGAAATCGGCTGCCGACTTAGTCTCATATCAAGTGACAGGGGTTGTACTATCTGATGGCCCAGTTACTTACCCCTGAGCTAAACCTATTTGTTTGGCCAGGCGCTTCAGTCAATTGGCCAGACAGTCGTCGCTCTGATAGATTCTTGACATAATGTACCCTCCTTGTATTTTCTCCATCAGAATGAAGCTCAGTTCTTCAGCGGAAAGTGTTGATGTAATTAGCTTTTGATCTTTGGCTTCTTGACAGTTCTGCCTGAGAAAGCGCTTTAATTCATCAAAGAACCTTTGAATTGGTTCATTGCTGCAGGTTTGATACTGCTTGCCATTGCTGCGTGGTTTGGTCGATCGTTACCCAGTTGGCGAGAGCTATATATATCCATAGCTGGCAGTCTGGCAGTTTGCCTGTTTTCAGTTGCTGTTTTTGTCTCAATCGACATGGGGCTAACACCCGTAATTTCAGCACTCATTGTTGCACTACAGTCTATCCTGGCGGCTTTTCTGGCTTAGAAATTGCTGAATGAACGGCTGAGCCTGCCGCAATGGTCCTGTGTGTTTGTTGGTTTTCTTGGCGTAGCGATGGTCGTTGGTCATTCAATCGAAACGGCTTATGTCAGCTGGGTGGCTGTCGGTATGTCTGTACTTGCTTTGCTAGGCGCCACCTTTGGGAGCCTATACCAGAAATGTTATTGTGCATATATGGGTCTATTTTACGGAGGTGCTATTCAGTCTCTGAGTTCTGTTCTTGAGAAACAGGCTGTTTCATAAACCTCAAGTTACGCTGGGTCGCTGTAAGGTGCTTATTAAAGCGCTAGGGAGGAGAACGTAAGTACTTATCTAGCTGCATAGGAACAGCCTGAAAAACGGTTTACAAGCGCTCTCAGGAGGTTGGTTTTTTTCTTGAACGTTGGAAATTATGGTTTTTAGTGAATGATGCGTAATTGAAAGCTCTGTATCTATGAGCGAACTGGTGTCGCCGTCTATGCGGATATTTTTCACTGAGTTTGTTTTAGTCAGGTTTATAGCCACTCAATGGGCTGTAATTTATTTGGTAGAGCTGGGTTTGTGGAGGCTTTAACTTTTCGACAGCACTGCTCTTTAAGTTACAGAGTGTTCTCTCCTGTTCATGAAGCTGTCTAATGTCGGCAAAACCAGCGAATTACTTTTGCTGATTTAGCTTGTATTGTTGGCTGAAGCGAATGCTTGCCAGAGCATGTTGCCTAACGATCCAGAATCTGGAAACAGCATTCCGTGTTTAGTTTTTTGATAGTTGTGATAAATCTTGCGTGGTTTTGTTCCGGTTTTAGGCAGAGGAGCGCGAGTGGTTGTGGATGCTTACTCTATGACTACTACGCTAAAAAGGCTCTTGCTATATCAGTTTCCAGCAGTCCAATTATCGCTCATCTGTTGTGCCTATAAGTCCGTTCTGGACTAATACACTATGAATCTTCACTGCTGTTTTCTTTAGTCTGTTGATCTCTCCCAGCGTTGGGCTGTGACCTGCTGTGAGTAATGCCTCTTTCTCTTCTAACTCCATATCCAGATAATCCATCAGTTTTTTTGAACAGCCAGTACAAGGGCCGTTACACAATTCGGCAACAGGGGTGTCGAATGGAATGCCTAAGCGAATGTCCTTTATCAGGTTTCTCATCGCTTCTTTTGTATCCGGTTTAGTTTCCATAGATGGATGTTTCACGTGGAACGCTCGTTAATCTGAACGGCGTTGATGATAGATAATATGATGCGCAGCAGCTTCAAGATTATCTACAACAGTTGAGTGTTTGGGGATGCCTCCTTTGCTAAGGGTGCGATTCCCTTTGCCTGTTTTGACAAGGATAGAGGGGCAGCCAGCAGCTTCAGCGGCCTCAAGATCGCGCAGAGAATCACCGACGACATATACTTTCCCAGGGTCAATGTCGGGGTAACAGCTGAGGATGTGCTGGTACATTCCGGGGAGGGGTTTACGACAGAAGCAATTATCGTCCGGCGAATGGGGGCAGTATTCGATCTTATCAATGCGACCGCCCTGCTCCTCAACCAGTTGCGTCATCTTTTGATGCATCAGGTTCAGCGTGGTCAGATCAAAATAACCTCTGGCCAGTCCTGATTGGTTGGTAGCTACACAGATATCAAAGCCTACTTTGGATAGTCGGGCGATGGCTTCGATGCTGCCCGGTAGTGGCTGCCACTCATCGACAGTCCGGATGTAATTATCGGAATCATGGTTTATCACACCATCCCGATCAAGGATTACTAATTTCATAGTGCTTATTGTAAACCTATACAGCAGAAACAAAAAAGGCCGGTAAGTTACCGGCCTTATAAATAGCGTGCTGATATTTCTTAGCTAAGTGCTGAAATATCGGCGACACCTAAGAACAGGTTGCGCAGCTGATTAAGCAGTGCAAGGCGGTTGTTTCTAACCGCCTCGTCGTCTGCCATCACCATAACCTCGTCAAAGAACTGGTCAACGGTTGGCCGGAGCTCAGCCAGTGTTTCGAGAACTTCTTTGAAGTTGCCTGCTGCAAAAAGTGGCGCGAGTTCGGCTGACTTGCTTGCGACAGCCTTGGCTAGTGCTTTCTCTGCATCTTCAGCCAGAAGTTCCTCAGATACGCTATCCGCGATCTTGGTGTCTTGCTTGCTGAGAATGTTGGACACACGTTTGTTAGCCGCTGCAAGCGCCTGAGCTTCGTCGAGTGTGCGGAAGTGGCTTACCGCTTTTACCCGCTGATCAAACTCTAGCGGCCGGGTTGGACGAAGTGCGTGAACAGCCAGGTAGGCCTCGATTGCGATGCCTTTGTCGTCATACCATGCGCGGAAGCGTTCAAGCATGAAGTCGACGATCTTAGTTTCGAGTCCTTCACGTGCAGGCAGGTCTGAGTGACAGTCGGCGGCTACTTTGATTAGGTCTTCAAGGTCCAGATTCAGCTGGCGCTCAACGATAATTCTCAGTACGCCCAGTGAAGCCCGGCGCAGTGCGAATGGATCTTTAGAGCCGGTTGGTGGCTGGTTGATGCCAAACAGACCTGTCAGTGTATCAAGGCGATCAGCCAGTGCTACTGCTATACCAGGTTCGCTCTGGGGAAGTTCATCACCTGCAAAGCGAGGCATGTACTGTTCGTTTTGTGCCAGAGCAACGGCTTCGTCTTCACCGTCGTTAAGCGCGTAATGGTATCCCATCAAACCCTGAAGATCGGTAAATTCGTAAACCATATCCGTCATCAGGTCGGTCTTGGCGAGCAGTGCGGCCCGTTCTGCTTTGGCCTGATCCTGGCCGAGAGCTGATGCAATATGCTTGGCCAGCGTCGCAACACGGCTGGCTTTGTCATGCAGTGTGCCCAGGTCTTTTTGGAAGACGATTGTTTTAAGGTCTTCAACGCGGGATTCAAGGGTGCGTTTCTTGTCTGTCTCAAAGAAGAAAGCAGCATCGGATAAGCGCGGACGGATAACCTTTTCGTTACCAGCGATTACCTGTGCCGGATCAGTAGACTCGATATTTGAGATCGTAATGAAGAATGGCATTAGCTTGCCATCACTGTCCGTTACATGGAAATACTTCTGGTGCTCTTTCATCGAAGAGATAAGTGCCTGAGCAGGCACTTCGAGGAAGCGGTCTTCAAAGCGTCCAGTCAGTGCTACGGGCCATTCGTTAAGGCCCGTCACTTCATCAAGAAGGTCTTCGTCGATCTGGGCGATGCCATTAACCAATTGTCCTTCGGCTTCTACCTGAGCGCGGATTTTCTCCCGGCGCTCTTCAAAGTCGGCCATTACCCAGCCGACGCTTTCGAGGTTCTCCAGGTATTCGTTGGCCTGGCTAAGTACGATTTCCTGGTTGTGATGGAAGCGGTGGCCGCGTGTATTACGGTTGGCTTTCAGGCCAAGAATTTCGCACTCTACTACCTGGTCGCCCATAAGCATTACCAGCCATTTAACCGGACGTACAAATTCAGTACGTGATGCGCCCCAGCGCATACGCTTAGGTATTGGTAGCTTGCCGAGAGCGGTTTCAATAATAGCCGGTAATTCGTCTGCCAGTGCTTTGGCGGGCAGCTCGCGGCTAAAGCTCATCTTGCCATCTATATCGATTAGTTTATCGACGGTAGTGCCGCATTTCCGAGCGAAGCCTTCAAGGGCTTTGCTGGGATTTCCCTGCTCATCGTAAGCGATGCGTGCGGGTGGGCCCTGCATCATAAAAGTGCTGCTAGGTACTTCGTCAGCCAGATTGCTCAGGAATAAAGCAAGGCGACGCGGTGCGGCATATGAGTTTACAGAGGTGCCTTCGAAGATCTCAGCAGCTTGCTTGCCGAACAGTTCTTTAATGCCGCTAATGACTTCTTTTTCTAATGCGGCTGATAGCGTTTTAAGTGCTTTTGGTGGAAGCTCTTCTGTGCCGAGTTCGAATAGAAAGTCCTGACGGTTGATTGAGTCACTCATCACTTGCTCTCCTCTTCGCAGGCGGCCAGTACTTCATTACGGATGCCCTCTTCCGCCAGTGGGAAGCCCAGTGCCTTACGGGTGTTGAAATAGGCGTGAGCAACTTCGCGAGCAAGCGTTCTGACACGCAGGATATAGCGTTGGCGTTCGGTCACTGAGATTGCATGGCGAGCATCCAGTAAGTTGAACGTGTGAGACGCTTTCAGAACCTGTTCATAAGCGGGCAATGGCAGTGGTGTTTCCAGCGCTAACAATTTATTGCACTCGGCTTCATGGTGGTCGAAGCTCTTGAATAGCTGTGGTACGTCAGCGTGTTCAAAGTTATAAGTAGATTGCTCCACTTCATTCTGGTGGTATACGTCTCTGTATGTCACTGGACTTCCGTCTGCGTTGTATGTCCATATCAGGTCATAAACACTGTCGACATCCTGCAGATACATGGCGATACGTTCCAGTCCGTAAGTGATCTCTCCGGTTACTGGGTAGCATTCAATGCCGCCTGCTTGCTGGAAGTAGGTGAACTGAGTTACTTCCATGCCGTTCAGCCAGACTTCCCATCCCAGGCCCCATGCTCCCAATGTTGGAGATTCCCAGTTGTCTTCCACAAAGCGAACGTCGTGAACTTTAAGGTCCAGTCCCATACGTTCAAGAGAGCCAAGGTAGAGCTCCTGAATGTTATCTGGGGATGGTTTCATTACTACCTGAAATTGGTAGTAGTGCTGTAGTCGGTTTGGGTTGTCGCCGTAGCGGCCGTCGGTTGGACGTCGGCTTGGCTGGACGTAGGCTGAGTTCCATGTCTCAGGACCGATGGCGCGTAAAAAAGTAGCTGGGTGGAATGTGCCGGCGCCCACTTCCATATCCAGTGGTTGCATTAATACGCAGCCCTGCTCTGACCAATACTCTTGCAGCGCCAGGATTAGCCCCTGAAAGGTGCTGGCATCCGGTCTCGCTTTATCTGTCACTGAGTTCACCATTTGAAATCTGTTTGTACAAAAATAGAGCGAAATTATACACGAATTAGAAGCTGTGAAAGCGCCTAGCTGCTCGATTAAGGTTGTTTTTCAGTTGCTTTTATAGGGTTTTAATAGTCCCTGCTGAGATATTCCAGTATCTCAATTACCTGTTCGGTGTTTTCGGCCACTGCCATTGCTGCTGCATCAACCTCTTTCAGGGGGTGAGTGATATCTTCGGCGTGCTCAATGATGAGTGATTTGCC
>JAIBCZ010000237.1 GCA_024679645.1 Amphritea sp. | reverse complement strand
CTCCATTCATCTGACTAATCATTTAAGCTGTTATAGTCTGCAAAGGCACCACTGATAAATGAGCCAATAAAAACAAACCGTCACAACAAAGAATAGACAAGATTTCAGAAGGCCACTAAGGAACATGCGAATAAGTCTCTATTGTGTAAACATGTCTGCATGATCTTCCGTGAGGCATAACCATAGAATTCCTGTCAGGTTTCTCGGGCTTTCAGTAGAAAAGGAGTAATCACATAGCGCGTAAACAAATAGTTCTTGCCCAAATATAAACCATTGTTCCCTGACCAATACTTAAAGCACTTATCCCGCCTTATTATCCGCAACACGAGAATAATCGCCTGCCTTATCCTTTAAAGTCGATGCTACTTATTCAGTGTCTGTATCAATGACACAGCCTGAGCGATTCAGCGGCTGAAGATATACTGTATGAAACGCGATGAGCATGGGTGTCAGATATTAAATCCGTTAACAGCTAGCTGCTTAAACTTCTGTTTATGCGCCTCCGGATTAAGATTTAGCCGAATAGATTAAAAATCAGAACTTATTCGCACTCCCCTAGTAGCTTTTGTAGTTTTATGCTCACAAGCTATGTTTCAAAATTTAAAAAGCCGGGCAATCGCCCGGCTTTTTATCATTTATATTTTAAGGCTATCAGCACCAACCCTGCTGCCAACAACTACTATCTTTGAGTAGCTTCCATGGCAACACTTGCTCTCGCTTAGTTAGTACCGCTTCCAACACGCACCCCTGAACGACACCCTCCTCATCTCTGACGAGCTCCGTCACCAGAAAATGCTTCTCCCGGTTCTGAGGGCTAACTGCTGTCCATTTGCTCAACTTAAGCTTATTAGGGTTTAGATGGATCATCATAATAAACGCTCAAAAGCCGGTAATTGGTTGTACTAATTTACCGAACAATGTCGTAAAACGCAGCGGTGCATCGGTTGCGATCAAACAGATACAATCCTCATCGCTATCCACCAGCGGCTGATGCTCAATCTGATCATCCAGATCAGCAACATCACCGCGACAGAAGCGCCCGACTTCATCAGAAAACGAGCCCCTTAATACCATGGTCAGTTCATTGCCATCATGGGTATGCGCCAACATCGACTTACCGGGGGCGATTCTCAGCAAACGTGAAACGCCACGGCCTTCCCAGGGCATATCATAATACGCCACACCCGGAACGATACTCTTCCATTCAAGCTGATCCAGAGAGCCCTCAATATAGTCACTCAATGGTGCAGGAATCTCAGGATCAGGTTTAACAGGCGCCAAAGTCGCTACCTCCTGCGGCGTATCGTCAAGCTGCGCTAGCAGGTTAGCCAGCATCGTGTCTGCTACCGTTTCAGATTCAAGCGACTCAAGCAGCGCTCCACCGAGAGCATCATTAGCCTCTGCCAGCTGACGACACTGATCACAGATAGAAATATGAGTCGCGACCACCAGAGCCATTCCCTGAGACAGAGCGCCTGCTGAATAGCTAACAAGTGTTGCTTCGTCCAGATGGTGATTAATGTTCATACTCACCTCCCCAGATCTGTTTCAATTTTTCGGATGCAAGACGAATTCTGGATTTAACACTTCCCAACGGGATATCGAGACGGCTGGCGATGTCACCATGTGACCGCCCTTCGAAATAAGACATATAGATAACCTGTGACTGTTTTTCCGGCAGCAAGCTTATGGCCTTTGCGACACGGTCAGACAGTACTTCTTGTTCACCCTTGCCCGGTTCTGCAGCGGTGTCACTCCATTCTTCCAGGCTGTATTGGGGGTATTTCTGTTTACGCATCCAGTCAATACTCTGGTTACGCGCCAATCTGAATATCCAGGTGCTGGCTGCCGCTTTCTCCTGATGATACATATGTGCCTTGCGCCACACAGATAACATCACTTCCTGAGTCACCTCTTCCGCAGCACCACCATTAACACCCAGACGAATAATATAAGCCTTTACCTTGGGAGCAAAATGATGGAACAGCTTAGCGTAGACCCGTTTATCAGCGCTTTCTGACAGGCTGGCCAACATATCGCTCCAGTCAGAACTTCCCATATTGGACTGGCTCATTTGTACGATATTGTCCAAGTCTTCACCCGGTGGTTTGTTATTCATAGCAACCTATACGTATTCATTGATAAGCCTGGATCACCCACTTTCTAAAAAATATTTACTCTGTAAGCTGTTATTCATAAAAGAAATTGTGATCTTATTTTAAATGCACCGCGTACAGCATTTGAAACAGATCACAGTATGGACTGATCAGATGAATATTACCGCTATCCGCCCAAGAAAAATTGCCGTTATAGGATCAGGTATCGCTGGCCTGAGCTGTTCCTGGCTCCTGAATAAGGCACATAACGTAACCCTATACGAGAAAGATGACCGTCTGGGAGGCCACTCAAATACGGTAAGTTTTGATCTTCAGGGACAAACGATAGATGTTGATACAGGTTTTATCGTTTTCAATCCTGTTAACTATCCTAATCTGGTAAAGTTTTTTCAGTATATCGATCTGCCAACCTGTGAAACAGATATGTCTTTTGCGGTCTCCATTAATAATGGCCAGTTAGAATACAGCGGCTCTGGACTAGGAGGGCTATTTGCACAGAAACGTAATCTTGTCAGCCCTCAATTCTGGTCGATGATTAAAGATCTGATGCGATTTTACCGCAACACTGACAGCATGATGCTTGATTCCTCTCTGGCTGATATTAGCCTGGGCGAGTTGCTGGACAAGCACGGATACGGAGATCGTTTTATCTATGATCACCTCTTACCGATGGGTGCCGCAATATGGTCGACCCCGGTCAAACAGATGCTGGATTATCCTGCGCTCAGCTTTCTGCGTTTCTGTAAGAATCATGGCCTGCTGCAGGTTAATGACCGACCTCAGTGGCACACGATTCCCGGAGGCAGTATCGGGTATGTCCGTAAGATTGCAGATACTCTTGAAGGCAAAGTAAAAATTAACAGCCGTATTCATAAGGTGATACGCCAACCGGAAGGTGTAATTATTGAAGACCTGCATGGTGCCCGGGAATATTATGATGATGTGGTACTGGCCTGTCATGCAGACCAGGCCCTGGCCCTTTTGTCCAACCCTACTCCGGAAGAGCAAGAATTATTAAACAGCTTTCCCTATCAGCGTAATCAGGCTTTTCTTCACCTGGATCAGAGCCTACTGCCTAAAGACAGAAAAACCTGGTCAAGCTGGAACTATATGGCGTCCGGTAGTGGCCGGGATGATCGGCAGGTGTCAGTTAGTTACTGGATGAACTGTTTACAGCCTCTGGCAACAGAGGAGCCTATTATCGTTTCGCTTAATCCACTGAAAGAACCGGCACCAGACAAGATGATTCGTAGCTTTTTCTACGATCACCCAGCCTTTGGCAAGGACTCACTGGTAAATCAACAAAAGTTATGGAACTTGCAAGGCAAGCAAAACACCTGGTTTTGCGGAGCCTGGTTCGGCTATGGTTTCCATGAAGACGGCATTCAGTCTGGTTTGGCCGTTGCAGAGCAACTGGGAGGCATTCCCCGTCCCTGGCACCTCGACGAGCCCAGCAGCCGGATATTTGTTAAAGAACCGCAACCCAAAGAAAACGATCGACCTGATCTTTTGGAGCAGTCCAATGGCTGAGTTTAATTCTGCTGTGTACACAGGCGTAGTGATGCACCATCGGTTTACGCCGAAACAGCATCGCTTCATCTATCGTGTATTTTCGCTCTGCCTTGATCTGGATGAACTGCCTGAGCTAGACAAAAAATTCAGATTCTTTAGCCGTAACCGTTTCAGCCTCT
>JAIBCZ010000158.1 GCA_024679645.1 Amphritea sp. | reverse complement strand
TGATTAGACTGACCATTAATCAGAACACTGTATGTCATATAGGAAGTACGGGCGCGACGAACGCGCCCGTATACTCAAAGCTTACGGAATACCAGGGTACCGTTGGTACCGCCGAAACCGAAAGAATTAGACACGGCAGCTTCGATAGCCGCCTCTTGCGCTGTGTGCGCAACGTAGTTGAGATCACAGCCTTCTGAAGGGTTATCCAGGTTGATCGTTGGCGGAGCCACCTGATCCCGGATTGCCAATACAGAAAAGATCGCTTCAACCGCGCCGGCAGCCCCTAAAAGGTGACCGATCATCGACTTAGTTGAGCTCATCCGGACATCTGCTGCAGCATTACCCAATACTTGTTTGGCCGCATTCGACTCAGCAATATCACCCGCTGGCGTTGAGGTGCCATGGGCATTGATATAATTAACCTGATCCGGATTCAATCCAGCATCTTTAACCGCATTAGCCATCGACATAGCTGCACCAGCGCCATCGGCAGGCGGTGAAGTCATGTGAAAAGCATCATCGCTCATACCAAAGCCTACCAACTCAGCATAGATGGTAGCGCCACGAGCTTTTGCTGCTTCGTACTCTTCAAGCACCATTACTCCGGCACCATCACCCAGTACAAAACCGTCACGATCACGATCCCAGGGACGACTGGCGGCCTGAGGATTATCATTACGCGTAGATAGCGCGCGTGCGGCAGAAAAGCCACCCACACCCAGCGGCGTAGTTGCCATCTCAGCACCACCGGCAATCATCACATCCGCATCACTGTTCTGAATCATCCGGGCTGCAAAGCCAATATTATGAGTACCGGTAGTACAAGCGGTGGTAATAGCGATATTCGGGCCTTTAAAGCCGTACTTAATCGCCAGGTTACCGGAAATCATGTTAATGATGCTGCCGGGCACAAAGAATGGAGAAACTCTGCGCGGACCGCTTTTATTCAGTGTGTCGTGGGTCGCCTCAATCATAGGCAAACCACCGATACCTGAACCAATTGCAACCCCGATACGGGGTGCATTTTCTTCAGTTACTTCCAGTCCGGCATCTTCGACCGCTTGAATAGCAGCGACCATACCGTACTGAATAAATAGATCCATTTTCCGTGCATCTTTAGGGCTCATATAAGCGCTAAGATCGTACTCTTTAACAGAGGCGGAAAAGCGGGTGCCAAACGGTGTGGCGTCAAAGTGGGTGATTTCTGCTGCACCACTCTTACCGTTTAGAATATTGGTCCATGTCTCCTGGACAGTGTTACCTACCGGGGTCAGCATCCCCATTCCAGTAACAACGACTCTTCTGCGAGACATCAAATTCCTCCTGGTTTACCGGTCTTAATAAAAGAAAAGCCGCACTATATTACTATAGTTGCGGCTTCTCGGTATTCTGGTTGTGTCGATTACTGATGTGCGTTGATGTAATCGATTGCCAGCTTAACTGTGGTGATTTTCTCTGCTTCTTCATCAGGAATTTCAGTTTCGAATTCCTCTTCCAGAGCCATAACCAGCTCAACAGTATCCAGAGAGTCTGCACCCAGGTCTTCAACAAAAGAAGCTTCGATGGTTACTTCTTCTTCTTTAACACCCAGCTGTTCTGCAATGATTTTCTTTACGCGATCTTCGATGTTGCTCATAACTCTTCCTATTTTTTATCGACATCCACATCCTAAGATGTGAACAGGGATTTTATTAGAATCCGCCGCTCCGAATCAAGCCTGACGGCGACATTTCTCCAGTGAGCTGCGGCTCATTATCAACATTTTTGCAAAAAAAACAATTCCCTAAGGGAATTCTTTACGACATATACATGCCACCATTGACATGAATCGTGTCTCCGGTGACGTATCCACCGGCTTCACTTGCCAAAAAACCAACAACTGCAGCAATCTCTTCCGGTTGACCTAAACGGCCCAACGGAATCTGTTTCTGCAATACTTCCTTGTGTTCTTCTGCCAATCCGCTGGTCATATCGGTATCAATAAAACCCGGTGCGACACAGTTAACCGTGATATTTCGTGAAGCAACTTCACGCGCCAGTGCCCGGCTAAATCCTTCCATGCCCGCTTTAGCAGCAGCATAATTTGCCTGGCCCGCATTACCCATTGAAGCAACAACAGATGAAACATTGATGATGCGACCCCAGCGCGCTTTTGTCATGCCACGCAAACAACCTTTCGCCATACGATAAACCGACTTAAGGTTGGTATTCATAACAGAATCCCACTCGTCTTCTTTCATGCGCAACATGATATTATCGCGGGTGATACCTGCATTATTGACGATGATAGCAACGGCACCAAACTGTTCCTGAATAGATTTCAAGACACCGTCAACAGACTCATTCGAGCCAACATCCAGACAAAAACCTGCGCCCTTTACGTCAGCATTTTTCAGGTAATCTGTAATTGAAGCGGCACCGTTATCACTCGTTGCAGTTCCGACTACAATCGCACCCTGTCGCCCAAGTTCCAGCGCAATCGCCTTACCGATACCTCGAGTTGCTCCGGTGACCAGCGCAACCTTGCCTTCAATACTCATAATTCCAGTTTCCTTAATATCAGAGATTAAACGCCCTGCGCTTTTTCAAGCCCTGCAGCATCATTAATTGCAGCAACAACTAAAGGACGGTGAACCTTCTTATTCAAGCCAGACAGCACCTTACCAGGGCCGCACTCAATAGTCGCTTCAACCCCTTGCTCTATCATATTTTGTACTGAATCCGTCCATAACACCGGACTATAGAGCTGCGCCAGAAGGTTATTAATTAACTCATCCACCGAAGCTGGCGCTTTGGCAGTAAAGTTTTGAATGACTGTAACATCTGGCATGGTTACTTCAATGTTTTTCAGCTCTATTGCCATCTGCTCTGCAGCTGGCTTCATCAGCACACAGTGAGAAGGCACGCTGACAGGCAAAGGGATAGCCCTTTTGGCACCCGCTGCCTTGCAGCCTTCGATAGCACGCTCAACAGCCGCTTTATTACCTGCGATGACAACCTGCCCCGGACAATTGAAATTAACCGGAGAAACAACTTCATCACCTGCTGCGGCATCGCATGCCGCCTGAATCGCATCATCTGCCAATCCCAGGATAGCAGCCATAGCGCCCGTACCCGCAGGCACCGCCTGCTGCATAAACTCGCCACGGAGCTTTACCAACTTAACGGCATCTTTAAAACCGATAGCACCGGCACACACCAACGCAGTATATTCACCCAGACTGTGACCCGCCATCATAACAGGCTGTGCACCGCCCTTCTCCTGCCACATGCGCCACAACGCGACACCGGACGTTAAGAGCGCAGGCTGCGTGCGGTCAGTTTGATTCAGATCCGCTTCCGGACCGTTTTGAGTCAGATCCCAAAGATCGTAACCCAACACCTCAGAAGCTTCAGCAAAAGTTTTTTCAATAACAGGATTTTCGGCCGCTATCTCAGCCAACATACCAAGATGCTGAGAGCCCTGACCAGGAAAAACAAACGCGAGGGGTTGTGACATTGTTACCTCAATTTACAGATAAGCGCATAACAATTTAAAGATGGTAGTTTACAGGAATAAAGATGAAATAAAACGTTTGTCTTATGCCGGTAATCCTATAATAAATAACAGCATTAAGAATTAAATAGCCTGCGACTCTAATCGCCTGTTGATATTGCCCGGCACATCCATCTTCACTTCAGCGACAGCCTGATCAATAGCATACCCAAAACAGGTGCAGTCAGCAGATCCGTGACTCTTAACAACAATCCCCTGCAGGCCAAGCAAGCTTGCACCATTACGCCGGGCTGGATCGATATGCATGCGTACCTCATCAAGCACAGGCGCCGCCAACCAGGCGATAAACCTACGCACCGGTGAACGCGAGAAACTGGTTTTCAGCTGGCGACCAATCAAGCGTGCTACGCCTTCGCTGCTTTTCAATGCGATATTGCCAACAAAACCATCGCAAACAACAACATCTGCTTTGCCGGTGAAAATATCATCGCCTTCAATAAAGCCAATATAGTTCAGGTCTCCATGCTCACGAATCAGACGAGATGCAAGCTTGACCTGCTCATTACCTTTTATCTCCTCTTCGCCAACATTCAACAACCCGATTCGAGGCTCTACGGCCCCCTCAACCGCAGTCGTCATCACCGAGCCCATTATTGCAAATTGCAACAGATGCTCTGCACTACAATCCACATTTGCTCCCAGATCCAGCATATAACTGGCACCCTTTACAGATGGAATGGCAGTAATAATAGCTGGGCGATCAATACCAGGAAGCATCTTTAAGGTGAATCGTCCCAGCGCCATCAGCGCACCAGTATTACCCGCACTAACGCAGGCCTGAGCAGCCCCGTCAGCAACCTGAGTGATCGCACGGTACATTGATGTATCACTTCGCTTACGCAGCGCACGGGAAGGCCGCTCATCATTCGCAATGACATTTGCTGCATCGACAACAGTAATTCTAGAAGCGCAAGATTGGGCAGAGCTCTGTTTAAGCGCGTCTGCTAATAAAGGGGTGATAACATGCTGCTGACCAACTAATTGCAGGGTCAGATTAGGGTGACGCTTTAATGCGTCTACTGAGGCGGGAATAACAACGCGGGGACCAAAGTCCCCGCCCATCGCGTCAACCGCGATACAAATGCTGTCTGACAAGCTTACTCGTCGTCTTGCTGTGCAACAACCTGCTTACCACGGTAGAAACCATCCGCACTTACGTGGTGACGAAGGTGAGTTTCACCAGTAGTTGATTCTACGGAAAGAGTTGGGTTGCTCAGTGCATCGTGAGAACGACGCTGACCGCGACGTGAACGAGTTACTTTGCTCTTTTGTACTGCCATGGGTATATAGCTCCTATTTCACTTATCAGCCTTCAGTGAGGCTAATACACTGAAAGGGTTCGGTTTATCAAAATCAGTTTCTGTGTCAGCCGTAGCCTCGTCACCGAAAGAAGTCTGAACACTGCAGTCATCGTGGTATGGCACAATAGGAAGCGACAAAATCAACTCCTCTTCTACCATCGGTAACAACTCCAGGTCGTCCTCTACAATCAAAGGATCATAGTATTTGGGCAACTTCTTTGCATGCTCCTCAGTGGGAGCAACAGCCAAATTGAACTTCGCTTCGACTTCAATCTCAACTGGCTCAAGACATCGCTGACAAGTCATACTAACCTTGCCTTGAGCACTGCCTTTAATTGTACGAATACGCAGTTCATCGTTATCAAACTGCAGATCAACAGAAATGACTGCCTGAGAATCGGTCAGCATTGTGACCAGATTCGGCAGCAGACTCACATCAGCCTGACCTTCAATCCGTACTCCCCGCTCAGCAAGCTTACGCGGGTCAATTTTCTTTGGTAATGGGGTGTTCGACATAAGCGCGCAATTCTAGGGATCAATAACCTGTCTGTCAAAGGAAATAAGGCTTTTAAAGCGAAAAAAACAGGCTAATATCTGCAGCTTAGTACAACCT
>JAIBCZ010000005.1 GCA_024679645.1 Amphritea sp. | reverse complement strand
TTTGTTTTCAGCAATCGCCAGTGACAGGGTTTTAGTCCCTTCGCCAAACTGGTCAAATTCAAATACGCCAACCGGACCGTTCCAGATAATAGTGCCCGCTTGCTTCAGCAGCCCGGCCAGATTTTCTGCCGTCTGAGGGCCAATATCCAGAATCATGTCATCTTCAGCAACATCATCCACCAGCTTGATCGTCGCTGTTGCTGTTTCGGCAAACTCAGTCGCAACAACCACATCCACTGGCAGCGGAATATTAACCTTTGCCATTAACGCTTGTGCGGTTGGAATCAGATCATGTTCGCACAGAGACTTACCCACCGGCTTACCCGCAGCTGCCAGGAAAGTATTAGCAATACCACCACCGACAATCAGCTGATCCACTTTATCAGACAGGGATTCCAGTACGGTCAGTTTAGTCGAGACTTTAGAACCACCGACAATCGCCGCCATCGGTGACGCAGGGTTATCCAGCGCTTTGGCCAGCGCATCCAGTTCACCTGCCAGCAACGGGCCTGCGCAGGCAACCGGAGCAAACTTTGCCACGCCATGGGTTGACGCCTGAGCCCGGTGAGCCGTGCCGAATGCATCCATGACATAGATGTCGCAGAGCGCGGCCATCTTCTGTGACAGCGCTTCATCATCTTTCTTTTCGCCGTTATTGAAGCGAACATTTTCCAGCAGCACAACCTCGCCTTCAGCAACCTCAAAGTCACCATCCAGCCAGTCTTTAATCAGTGGTACGTCACGTCCCAACAGACCCGCCAGGTGTGTAGCAACTGGAGCAAGTGAGCTGGCATCGTCATAAACACCTTCAACCGGACGTCCCAGGTGAGACATCAACATCACCTTCGCCCCCGCTTCCAGCGCATGTTTAATGGTAGGCAGTGACGCGCGAATCCGGGCATCACTGGTCACCTGGCCATCCTTGACTGGCACATTGAGGTCTTCACGGATCAGAACACGTTTACCGTTCAGATCCTGTTCGGTCATTTTCAATACGCTCATAACATTTCCTGCTGTCTAGTCTCTAAAAATATAAAGTGCCGCCTGTGTCAGGCCACACTTTGGAATTACTTTTTGAAATTACTTAGTGTCGTGCTTTTAGTCGTGTTTACAGTTCAACCAATCCTGTGCGACATCGAGCATTCGATTCGCAAAACCCCACTCATTATCAAACCAACACATCAGTTTTATCAGATTATCACCGCTGACCCGGGTCTGAGTGCCATCCACAACCCCTGAACGAGAGTCGCGGTTGAAGTCTACCGAAGCGTGCGGCTCTTCGGTATAACCTAAAAGTCCCTTTAACGGCCCTTCTGCGGCAGTACGCAGAATCTGATTCACCTGCGTGGCAGACGTTGTCTGTGTCACATTCAGAGAGATATCCAACAATGACACATTTATAGTCGGCACCCGCACATGCAGAGACTCAAAGCGTCCCGCCAACGCGGGTAATAAGCGGTCAATACCTTTATTCAAGCCGGTATTAACAGGAATGATTGAATGCATAGCACTACGGGTCAGACGCAGATCGGTCTGATGGTAACTATCGATCACGGGTTGATCATTCATAGCCGAGTGAATGGTTGTCGTGACACCGCTAATAATGCCCAGCTCACGATGCAGCAGATCCAACACCGGCACAATACAGTTGGTAGAACAGGAACCTGCCGCAACAATGCTCTGATCCGATGCTAATAACTGCTGGTTAAAGCCGTAGATAATTGTCGCATCAACATCGACGCCAGCCGGTTGGGAAAAGAGCAGTTTTCTGGCACCGCTGTCGAGATGTTGCTGGGCAGTCTTTCGATCACTGAAAGCACCGGAACATTCGAGCACCAGATCCACATCCATCTCATTCCAGGGCATCGCAGCAGAATCTGGCTGATTCAGCACCCGAATGGCATCACCATTAATGAGCAACTCGGTACCATTATGCTCAACCGGCAACGGAAAACGGCCATGAGTAGTATCGTAACGGGTCAGGTAGGTCACGGTTTCAATATCCGACAGCTCATTGATCGCCACTACCTGTAGCTGATCACGATAGCCGCTCTCATAGATAGCCCGCAGGACACTCTGTCCAATCCGACCATAGCCGTTTATTGCAACTCGGTATGCCATAACACCTCGATAACCAAAAAGGCCAACTGAGAGCAGCTGGCCTTTTCTATCAGACTGCTCTTACAGAACAGACTTCACTTTCTCGACAACATTTTCAACGGTAAAGCCAAACAGCTTAAACAGCTCTCCTGCCGGAGCAGACTCACCAAACGTGGTCATGCCGACAATCGCGCCGTTCAGGCCGACATACTTGTACCAGAAATCTGCCTGCGCCGCTTCAATAGCGACCCGAGCAGTAACCGTCGATGGCAGAACCGCTTCACGGTATTCTGCATCCTGCTTATCAAACAGATCTGTAGACGGCATAGATACCACGCGTACCTGCTTGCCTTCAGCTTCAAGCGCTGCAGCAGAATCCATCGCCAGACCCACTTCAGAGCCGGTGGCAATCAGGATCGCATCCGGCGTACCCGCTGTATCACGCAGAATATATCCACCGCGAGCGATATTCGCCAGCTGCTCATCGGTACGCGCCTGATGTGGCAGGTTCTGACGGGAGAAGATCATCGCGGTCGGACCATCGGCGCGCTCAAGTGCGGATTTCCATGCCACGGCAGATTCAACGGCATCAGCCGGACGCCAGCAGCTCATATTAGGCGTATGACGCAGATTAGAGATCTGTTCAATCGGCTGGTGAGTAGGGCCATCTTCGCCCAGACCGATAGAGTCATGGGTATATACATGGATCGCACGCTGCTTCATCAGAGCCGCCATCCGCAGTGCGTTACGGGCATACTCCATAAAGACAAGGAAAGTTGCGCCGTACGGGATAAAGCCACCGTGCAGTGCGATACCGTTCATGATCGCCGACATACCAAATTCACGTACGCCATAGAACATGTAGTTTCCGGAAGCATCATCTTTAGTGACGCCCTTGCAACCAGACCACAATGTCAGGTTAGAACCGGCCAGGTCAGCAGAACCACCCATCAGCTCAGGCAACATTGGGCCAAATGCATTCAGTGTATTCTGGGACGCTTTACGAGAAGCGATGGTTTCACCTTTCTCTTGCAGCTCTTTAATAATCACGTCTGCCTGAGCAGAGAAGTCGGCGGGTAGCTCACCGGTGTAACGACGAATCAGCTCACGGGCTTCAGTTGGGTATGCTTTGCTGTATTCAGCAAAACGCTCTTCCCACTCGTTTTCCAGCTCCGCACCGGTTTCCAGTGCACTCCACTGAGCCGCGATATCTTCTGGGATAACGAACGCATCATGTTCCCAGCCCAGCTCTTTACGTGCCAGCGCGATCTCGTCATCACCCAGAGGGGCACCGTGACAATCTTCTTTACCCTGCTTATTCGGCGAACCAAAGCCGATAATGGTTTTACAACAGATCAGCGTAGGCTGATCTTCATTATCCTGAGCCGCTTCAATTGCCGCTTTAATCTGCTCAGCATCATGACCATCAACATTCGGGATCACCTGCCAGCCGTAAGATTCAAAACGCTTAGGCGTATCATCGGTAAACCAGCCTTCGACTTCACCGTCGATAGAGATACCGTTGTCATCGTAGAAAGCGATCAGCTTACCCAGACCCAGCGTACCGGCCAGTGAGCATGCCTCGTGAGAGATACCTTCCATCAGACAGCCGTCGCCCATGAAGGTGAAGGTGTGATGGTCAATAATTTCATGACCTACGCGATTAAACTGCGCCGCCAGTGATTTCTCAGCAATCGCAAAACCAACAGCATTTGTGATGCCCTGGCCCAGAGGGCCTGTGGTGGTTTCAACACCCGGTGCGTAACCGTACTCAGGATGGCCTGCTGTTCTGGAATGCAGCTGACGGAAATTCTTAATGTCATCGATAGACAGGTCATAGCCACTCAGGTGAAGCAGGCTGTAGATCAGCATAGAGCCGTGACCGTTCGACAGTACAAAACGGTCGCGGTCCAGCCAGTGTGGATTCGCCGGATTATGTTTCAGGAAATCATTCCATAATACTTCAGCGATATCTGCCATACCCATGGGCGCACCAGGGTGACCAGATTTGGCCTTTTGGACAGCATCCATACTGAGGGCACGAATTGCATTGGCTAGTTCTCTACGCGAGGACATTGATTCACTCCAGGGGTATAACCCAAATTGAGTTTGATAAGTATTTGATGCTTTCTCTCTAATCTCTTGTGAAGATCGCTAAAAAGAAGCACCGATCAAAAATAGGCGGCTATTTTCTCGTAACCTTCCCTCAGCTTCAAACCTATTTCGGAGAAATTTGATGAAAATGAGTGGTTTTCATCTAAAAAGCCAAAAAAATCATCTAAAACTGAGATCCCAGCCATGCAATCGGGGCGCAACCGGATTAAAATACGCTCCATTCTTATACTCGGGCCTATAACCCGACGCTAAACCTTATTCTCTAAAGTTAGGATTGAAGACGCGAAATGAGCGAATATAGCCTGTTTACTTCAGAATCAGTTTCAGAAGGCCATCCTGATAAGATCGCCGATCAGATCTCTGATGCGGTTCTGGATGCAATTATTGCTGAAGATAAGCATGCCCGGGTGGCCTGCGAAACTTTGGTTAAAACAGGTGTTGCTGTTGTCTCCGGTGAGGTAACCACCTCTGCCTGGGTTGATCTGGAAGATCTGGTACGCGGTGTTATCTGCGATATCGGCTATACCTCATCAGACGTTGGTTATGACGGTGAAACCTGTGGTGTGATTAACATCATCGGCAAACAGTCACCTGATATTAACCAGGGTGTTGACCGTGCCAAGCCAGAAGATCAGGGTGCTGGTGACCAGGGTTTGATGTTTGGTTACGCCAGCAACGAAACTGATGTATTGATGCCCGCGCCTATCTGCTTCGCTCACCGTTTGGTAGAGCGTCAGGCCGAAGCGCGCAAATCGGGCCTGCTGCCATGGCTACGCCCGGATGCAAAAAGCCAGGTCACGTTCCGTTACGAAAATGGCCAGCCGGTCGGTATCGATGCCGTTGTTCTGTCGACCCAGCACAACCCTGAAGTGTCGCTGCCTGATCTTCAAGAAGCAGTCATGGAGCTGATCATCAAGCACACCCTGCCTGCTGAATGGATCGATAAAAGCACCAAGTTCCACATCAATCCAACCGGTAACTTCGTTATCGGTGGGCCGGTAGGCGACTGCGGTCTGACCGGCCGGAAGATCATCGTTGACACCTACGGCGGCATGGCCCGTCACGGTGGCGGTGCCTTCTCTGGCAAAGACCCATCAAAAGTGGACCGTTCTGCCGCGTATGCGGGTCGTTATGTTGCTAAAAATGTTGTCGCTGCTGGCTTAGCTGACAAATGCGAAATTCAGGTTTCCTACGCCATCGGCGTAGCTGAACCGACGTCAGTCTCGATCAATACCTTCGGCACCGGCAAGATCGCCGATGACAAGATCATTGCGCTGATCAATAGTCATTTTGATCTGCGGCCACATGCCATTACCCGCATGCTGGATCTGCTACACCCGATGTACCGTCAAACAGCGGCATACGGTCATTTTGGCCACAACCCTTTTGAGATGACTGTCGGCAACGAAACGTTCACCGCCTACAGCTGGGAAAAAACCGATAAAGCTGACGAGCTGCGCGCTGCCGCAGGCCTCTGAGCCGGAATCGAACAAAAAAGGCAGAGTGAAAACTCTGCCTTTTTTTTATCCCCCCAAAGACGGCATAATTAACCAGACTTTGTTCAATTAAGTATTGCATAGACTATGAGAACACCCCGATTTTACGAACCACAGGTACTGACTCAGGATCAGGAACTCAACCTCAGTGATACCGTGACACAGCATGTTTCCAGAGCCTTACGAATGCGCCCGGGAGACCACCTGATTCTGTTTAACGGTGACGGCTGTGAATATTTCGCTGAGCTGACTGAAGTAGCAAAACGCACAGCCCGGGTACAGATAACGGGAATAGAAGCCACCCATCGACAATCTCCGCTCAGGGTAACGCTGGGGCAGTCTGTGTCCCGTGGTGAGCGGATGGATTATGCGATTCAGAAAGCGACCGAACTGGGTATGCATCGAATGGTGCCGTTATTCAGTGAGCGCTGCGAAGTCCGCCTGAACGCTGAACGTCAGGATAAACGCCGCCAGCACTGGCAACAGGTCGCCGTCAGCGCCTGTGAACAAAGCCTGCGTTGCGATGTCCCGGAGATAACCGCACCACAATCGCTAAACGACTGGATAAACAGTGTCGAGGCGGATCTGAAGCTGGTATTACACCACCATACTGAACAACCCCTGGGGGAGTTCGACAAACCCGCATCAGTTGCTCTGTTAATTGGGCCTGAAGGCGGTTTGAGTGAAGCGGAGGTGGAACAGGCCCTGGCACAAGGATTCAAACCTGTAGCCTTTGGGCCGCGGGTTTTTCGCACTGAAACCGCCCCGGTTGCAGCGCTCTCAGTGCTGCAATATTTATGGGGCGACCTGGGATAAACACCCGATTCAGCATAAAACTGGTGATGACCTTAACGGGCAGGTAGAATCCCTTTAATCTAAAGATTAACAAGGCAATTCGATGACAGTAAAAGTCGGCATTGTGATGGATCCTATTGATACCATCAGCTACAAAAAAGATAGTTCTCTGGCGATGCTCTGGGCCGCCCAGACTAAAGGCTGGGAGCTCTGGTATATGGAGCAGAAAGACCTTTACCTGCGTGACGGCAAGGTACTGGCTAAGATGGCTCCGCTGACGGTCGATATGAATCCTGACAAGTGGTTTGAACGCGGTGAATATCAGGTTGAAGAGGTTTGCAGTCTCGATGTCGTACTGATGCGCAAAGACCCTCCCTTCGATAACGAATTCATCTACACCACTCACCTGCTTGAAATGGCTGCGGATCAGGGCAATACCCTGATGGTAAACCGGCCCCAGGCGCTACGCGATTATAACGAGAAGATTTTTGCCACCCACTTTCCGCAATGCTGCCCGCCTGTTTTAGTGACTCGCCGTGAGGACCTGCTACGGGAATTCCATGCTGAGTTTAAAGATGTGATTTTCAAGCCACTGGATGGAATGGGGGGCGCCTCGATCTTCCGTATTCAGGAAGAGGGCGTAAATCTCGGTGTTATCATTGAAACCCTGACGAAATTTGGTCAGGAAACCATCATGGCGCAGAAATACCTGCCTGAAATTGTGGATGGTGATAAGCGTATTCTAATGATTGATGGTGAAGCGGTGCCTTACGGCTTATCCCGCATCCCCACTAACGGCGAAACCCGCGGCAACCTTGCCGTCGGTGGACGCGGTGAAGGCCGGCCACTGACCGACAGAGAAAAATGGATTGCCTCTCAGGTTGGCCCCACACTGAAAGCTCAGGGCATACTCTTTGCCGGATTAGACGTCATCGGCGATTACCTGACCGAAGTTAATGTTACCAGCCCGACCTGTATTCGCGAACTGGATACTCAGTTTGATTTAGACATCGGCATGCAGTTAATGGATGCGATCGAAGCGAAACTCGGATAACCAGGAACCATTAATATTGTTGGCACCAGTATTGGCAAACACCCATGAGTAAAACGGCTGCTATTGTTTCCGCAGCCGACCGGCTCGGTTTCACTCTGTTTCTGGCAGTAGCGGTACATGCCGCTGCGATTCTGGGTATCGGCTTTGCTGTTTCACCGAAATCCCCCCCAGCTCAGACTCTGGAAATCACTCTGGCGCAATATCAGAGTGAAACACCACCGGAAGAGGCTGATTTTATCGCTCAGGCCGACCAGCAAGGGAGCGGTCAGCTAGAAGAAAAAGCTCTGCCTGCCACCCGTGAAAAAGCTGACTTTCAACACCGGCACATTCAGGAAACAGCACCGCTTCAACCAACGACAACACCTCAACCCAACGCTTTGACACCCTCCCCCGCCACCATCAGCGACCCAGCACCGGCGGATAAAGAGGTCACAGAAAAAACCGTTGAGGCCCCAGAAAAACAGATAATTATCACCAGCAGTCAGTCGGGCAAGAAACTATCAAATGCCCCGGCACAACAACAGAAAGCAACACCGCCACCCCCTGCTCCTGGTAGCTCTCAATCACTGTTAGCCCGCAGTCTGGAAATAGCCAGTCTCGAGGCTCAGTTAGAGCTACAGCGCCAGGAGTATGCTAAACGTCCACGGGTAACACGTCTGACCTCAGCGGCCACCAAGAGCCATACCGACGCGGTCTATCTGGCGAACTGGCGCCGTAAAATTGAATCCGTTGGTAACCTGAACTACCCCAAAGAGGCGCGCCAGAATGAACTCTACGGTAGCTTGCGGATGATGGTTGTACTACTGCCCGATGGTAGCGTTAAAAACATTAATATCTTGCATTCATCCGGTAATAAAGTGTTAGACGATGCTGCTGTTCGTATCGTTCAACTTGCCTCACCTTTCCAAAAATTTCCGGTAGAGATGCGCAAAAATACCGATCTTCTGGAGATCATCCGTACCTGGAAGTTTGAGAAAACCAGCCGGATATACTAGTAGTTAAAGAACCCCGATGTAAAAGTCGCTTAACATGCAGGTATTCATTATGGCTTCCTCCACTCCCGCCTCTCCTTACCTGCCTGACAGTCTTCAGGACCATTTCCTACTCTCGATGCCCCACATGAATGATACTAACTTCGATCATACCGTGACGTACATCTGCGAACATAATGAGCACGGCGCCATGGGAATCATCATCAACCGGCCCATGGACATGGTTACCAGTGATCTGTTCCAACACCTGGGACTTGTATGCGAAAGCGTACCGGAACAGCCCGTTTATGCCGGCGGCCCGGTAAAGAATGATCGGGGATTTATCCTCCACAGCCCCACAGAGAAAACCTGGGACTCCAGCTATGACATTACCGACCAACTGTCCCTGACAACCTCGGTAGATATTCTCAGGGCGATAGGTCAGAACCGGGCCCCGGAGCAGTTTCTCATTGCTCTGGGATATGCTGGCTGGGGCGCTGAACAGCTGGAACAGGAAATGTCTGACAATGTGTGGTTAAGTTGCCCGGCTAATTTAGATATAATGTTCCGCACTCCGGCTGAAGAACGCCTTCAGGCTGCGGCGGCGACTCTGGGGGTCAATATTAATCTACTGACCTCCCAGAGCGGCCACGCCTGACCCGTTCGTACGCCCATTAACCTATATAAAGAAGCGGAATGATCACACTATCAGGTCCAGTTATAGGCTTTGATTTTGGTACCACCCGAATCGGCGTTGCCGCTGGACAGGCAATAACCGGTACGGCATCTCCCCTGGCACCCGTTGCTGCCCGAGACGGCATACCCGACTGGTCACTGCTGGAAGCATTGATTACCGAATGGCAACCGGCAGCACTGGTGGTGGGCATCCCACTAAACATGGACGGTACTATCAGCGACATGTCTCGTCGGGCACGTAAGTTTGCCAACCGTCTTAAAGAACGCTGTCAGCTACCCTGCTATCTGATCGATGAAAGGCTCTCCACCCGGGAAGCTAAACAGATCAGTATGGCCCGGGGCGGCAGTACTAATTTTAAAGAAAATTCCGTTGACGGTATCGCCGCTCAACTGATTCTGGAAAGCTGGTTTGAATCAGGCCAGTTAATATCCAGTGAAACCCGACTGGAGGACCTCTATGGTATCGGGCGTGATTAAGGTAGATAACCTGCTGAACAAAATGACTGCTGACCTGGCCACCCTGATTAAGGTCAGAGAGCTCGATAACCCCATGATGATCGGTATTCGCACCGGCGGTGTCTGGTTGGCGGAACATCTTCATCAGCAGCTGGAGATTCAAAACCCACTCGGCACGCTGGACATCTCGTTCTACCGTGATGACTTTAGCCAGGCCGGTTTAAACCCCAAAGTTCAGCCATCAGTATTACCCAGCGCAACTGAAAATCGGCACATCATTCTGGTCGATGATGTCATCATGAGCGGCCGCACCATACGCGCCGCGATGAATGAATTATTTGACTATGGCCGCCCGGCATCGATTACCCTGGTGACGCTACTCGATCTGAACCGCCGCCAGCTACCGATTCAGGCTGACGTTGTTGGTGACATACTACATCTTGCTGATGATGAGCAGGTCAAGTTGACCGGGCCGGAGCCACTGGCGCTGGAAATCCGTAAGAAATCTAACCTTTAACGCCATCGCCGGAATCTGACATGTTTGCACAACAAGACCCCAATCTGATCCAGCTCAACAGCGCCGGTCAGTTAAAACACTTTCTCACCACCGAAGGGCTGAGCCGTGAACTGCTCACCGAGATACTGGATACCGCTGATTCCTTTGTGGACATGAGCGCTCAGCAGGTCAAAAAAGTACCGCTATTGCGGGGTAAAACAGTCGTAAATCTGTTTTTTGAAGCCAGTACCCGTACCGCCAGTACATTTGAGCTGGCCGCTAAACGCCTCTCCGCAGACGTACTTAATCTGAATATTAAAACCTCCTCTACGTCTAAAGGCGAAACCCTGAAAGACACCCTGATGACCATGGAAGCGATGCACTCAGATATGTTCGTGGTGCGTCACTCTGACAGTGGCGCGGCGCATTATATCGCCAGTCAGGTAACGCCCCATGTTGCGGTGATTAATGCCGGTGATGGCCGTCATGCCCATCCGACTCAGGCGATGTTAGACATGCTGACCATCCGGCAGCATAAAGGGGATTTTGAGCCGCTAAAAGTAGCGATTGTCGGCGATATACTACATTCCCGTGTCGCTCGGTCTCAAATTCATGCTTTACGCACACTCGGAGCAGCCGAGATCCGTGTCATCGCCCCGACAACCCTCTTACCCCGTCATATTGAGTCCCTGGGCGTGAAGGTCTACACCGATATGAATCAGGGCCTGAAAGATGTCGATGTTGTGATGATGCTGCGTCTGCAAAAGGAACGGATGCAGAGCGCGCTGTTACCGAGCGAATCAGAGTTCTACCGTTTGTACGGCCTGACCGAGGAGAAGCTGAAACTGACTCACCCGGATTCCATCGTTATGCACCCGGGGCCGATCAACCGTGGCGTCGAGATAGAAACATCGGTTGCCGATGGTCCTAAATCGCTGATTTTAAAACAGGTAACCAACGGTATCGCCGTACGTATGGCGGTTATGTCGATGTCCATGAGTGGTCAGATGACTGAGCATCAAGCTGCGCAAGAGGACGTATAAGCCAATGACAACAAATATTGCAATCCGAAACGGGCGTGTCATCGACCCTGCTAATCAACTTGACAGCATCACCGATATTTTTATCAGTGCCGGTAAGATCGCCGGCATCGGTCAGGCACCGGAAGGCTTTACCGCCGACCAGGAAATTGATGCGACAAATATGGTTGTCAGTCCTGGCCTGATCGATCTGTGCGCCCATCTGCGAGAACCTGGATACACCCGTAAAGGTAATATTGCCAGCGAGACGGCTGCTGCAGCCGCGGGTGGAATCACGACCCTCTGCATGCCCCCCATTACCAAACCTATTGCCGATAACACCGCCGTAATCGACCTGATTGAAGATCTGGCAAAGCAGGCAGGTAATGCCCGGGTCTTACCCATGGGAGCGCTGACCCAGGGACTGAAAGGCGAACAGCTAAGTCCGATGTACGCGCTGAGCAAAGCCGGCTGCATTGGCTTTACCAATGCAAGAGAACCAATTCGCAGTGCATTAACACTGGCACGCTGCCTTGAATACGCTGCGACCCATGGGCTACTGGTCATTTTCCAGCCTCAGGACGCCGAGCTGGCTGCAGGCGGTACTATGCATGATGACACCACCTGTACCCGACTGGGTCTGGGCGGTATTCCTGAAAGTGCCGAAACTATCGAAGTAGCCCGCTGTCTGCTATTGATCGAGCAGACCGGCGTCAAAGCCCATTTTGGCCAGTTATCCTGTGAACGCTCAATTAAAATGGTTATGGATGCCCGCGCAAGAGGATTGCAGGTAACCGCGGATATCGCCATCCAGAACCTTCTGCTAACCGATGAAAATGTCAGCGGGTTTGATCCTAATTTCCATCTGATCCCACCGCTGCGCAGTCAGCTGGATCGTGCAGGCCTGCGACAGGCACTGCTGACCGATGGTTTTCAGGCGATCTGTTCCGACCACCAGCCCCATGAACTTGCTGCAAAACAAGCGCCCTTTGCCGCGACTGAACCGGGCATGACGGGCCTGGAAACGCTGCTTCCCTTGTCGCTTATGCTGGTTCAGCAAGAACTTATCACGCTGCCACAGATGATCGAGAAACTAACCTCAGGTCCCGCCCATGTACTGGGGTTGGATTTAGGTACTCTGACTCCCGGCAGCCGTGCTGATATCTGTATTTTCGATTCTGAACTATCATGGACTCTGACTGAAGAAAATCATCGTTCAGCAGGCAGCAACACCCCGTTCATTAACTTTCCACTGACAGGTCAGGTGCGCTTTACTCTGTTAGAGGGCGAGGTGGTGTTCCAGCAGCACTAGATATTCATAGCAAAAAAAACGGCGCTGCCAGTCATTCAGACTGGCAGCGCCGTTTTTGTATCGGAGTTTTTTGTATCGGAGAGAGTTACATCCCTTTTACATCAATTGTGCCTTCATTGTGAAGGAAATCAGTATCATCCTGCATAGTAAATGACATCTCATCCGATTGGCTCGTCCCATCTGAATTCAACTTGATCATCAAACGCAGATCGTTAGGGGAGTCAGCGTGTGCGATAGCAACATCGTAGCTGATAACTCCATCTTTATATTCATTGAACAACGCCTGATCGAAAGTTTGCATACCCAGGTTAGTTGATTTCTTTATAACCTCTTTTAACTCATGCACCTCACCTTTACGAATCAGGTCCTGCATCAATGGTGTATTAATCAGTACCTCCACTATAGCTCTACGCCCTTTCCCATCAACAGTTGGTACCAATTGCTGCGCAACAATAGCCTTAAGGTTAAGAGAAAGATCCATCCAAACCTGAGTATGAAGCTCAGGGGGGAAGAAACTGATTATACGATCAAGCGCCTGGTTCGAATTGTTCGCGTGAAGAGTCGCCATACAAAGGTGGCCAGTCTCAGCAAAGGTCAAACCATATTTCATCGTGTCGGCGGTACGAATCTCACCCATTAGTATCACATCAGGAGCCTGACGCAGTGTATTTTTAAGAGCCACTTCAAAGGACTCAGTATCTATGCCTACTTCTCGCTGAGTGATAACACTTTGCTTATGATCATGAATATATTCAATAGGGTCTTCAATGGTAATAATATGACCCGCAGTATTAATATTTCGATAATCTATCATCGATGCCAACGACGTTGATTTACCCGTACTGGTACCACCGACAAAAAGGACTAAGCCTCGTTTTGTCGTTGATAATTCTTTCAATATTGGCGGCAAATTCAACTCTTCCATATTAGGAATATAAGAAGCAATTCGACGCAGTACCATACCTGGAGAATTGCGTTGAAAAAACGCACTAACCCGGAATCGACCAATACCTTTAGCTCCGATTGCAAAATTACACTCTCGAGAGCCTTCGTATTCACTAAGCTGTTTATCATTCATAGTGCTGTACACCAACTTACGAGCGATCTCTGGACTCAGAGACTCTTTCGTTAATGGCTTAATGGTTCCGTCCACTTTAATACTGGGCCGGGCCCCTGCAGTAATAAACAGGTCGGAAGCGTCACGGTCAGTCATAACCTTGAGCAGTTGAGTAATATCCATAAGTACGCTCCCTTTTTAAAAGTTATTTGGATTCAGCGCTTTACTGCGTGCTGTTTCACGAGTGATCTGGCCTTTTTTCATCAGATCAGTCAGCGATTGATCCAGGGTAATCATACCAAAACCTGCGCCAGTCTGAATGGCTGAATACATCTGCGCAACCTTATCCTCACGAATCAGGTTTCGAATAGCAGGAGTACCAACCATAATTTCATGAGCGGCAATTCGACCACCTGTCGGCTTTTTCAACAACGTCTGAGAAATAACGCCCTGCAACGATTCTGATAACATCGAACGAACCATCGATTTTTCCGCTGCGGGAAACACGTCAATGATACGGTCGATCGTTTTAGCGGCCGAGGTCGTATGCAATGTACCAAACACAAGGTGCCCGGTTTCTGCAGCGGTAAGCGCTAATCGAATAGTTTCCAGATCCCGCATCTCGCCCACAAGAATAACATCAGGGTCTTCACGCAAAGCAGAGCGTAAAGCGGCATCAAAACCTAAAGTGTCCCGATGAACTTCTCGCTGGTTTATCAGGCTTTTCTTACTTTCGTGAACAAATTCTATTGGATCCTCGATGGTCAATATATGCTCATTACGGGTCTCATTCACATAATCGACCATTGCCGCCAGAGTGGTGCTCTTACCAGAACCGGTCGGTCCGGTTACCAAAACCAATCCACGAGGATTGTCCGAAAGGTTGCAGAAAACCTGGCCCATACCCAGATCATCCATTGTCAAGACTCTACTGGGAATGGTTCGAAATACTGCCGCAGCACCTCGATTCTGGTTGAATGCGTTAACACGAAAACGTGCTAATTTAGGCACATCAAAGGAAAAGTCAGTTTCAAATCGATCTTCATAATCCTTACGCTGCCGATCATTCATAATATCGTAAATCAGCGTTTGAACTTGTTTATGATCCAAAGAAGGCAGTTTAATTCTCTTCACTTCACCATCCACCCGGATGACCGGCGGCATACCCGCTGTTATATGAAGATCGGATGCTCCCTGCTGAACGGTAAACGATAAAAGTTCTGTAATATCCATGGCTTCTCTGGTGTATAAGGAACCGGTAAGCAGGCTCCGTTGATTAACTGTAAACGCCAAAGCTCGACGCTAAAGATGTACGACCGCTAACCATGATAAAAGCTGTAACCTTTCATATAAAGGGTTCTTCTACAATTTTGTGCAGCTTTCCGTACATTTCATTCATTACAAGGATCAAAACCATCCCGACTTATAACCTGACTGGAAATATTCGCTGGTTAGTAAATAATCTCTGTTATTATAGCGACAGAATCCAAAGGGGTTTTAGTTTATATCAGTTTTATCAGAATCACCCACCTTAGCCAATCGCTAGTTATAACTATATGACAACCATCGCAAATAACCTCCACCTGGTTCGCTCACAGATCTCTGCTATCACACAAGCAGCGAATCGCCCGACATCTAGCGTTGAGCTCCTCGCCGTGAGTAAAACCCGCCATGCCGATGAGCTCCGTCAGGCATGGACTGAAGGACAGCGTAATTTTGGCGAAAACTATCTGCAGGAAGCGTTAGAAAAAATCGAGACATTATCCGACCTGGAGATCTGCTGGCATTTTATCGGACCGATACAGTCAAATAAAACCAGACCGATTGCTGAGAACTTTAGCTGGGTGCATAGTGTCGAGCGATTTAAGGTCGCCCAGCGCCTCAGCAGCCAGCGCCCCAAGAACATGGGACCTTTAAATATATGCTTGCAGGTCAACATTAGCAGGGAGGAAAGCAAATCAGGCATCTTGCCAGAAGAACTGCCCCAGTTAGCAGAACAAATTGCAACATTGGATAATATTCAACTGCGCGGTCTGATGGCTATTCCCGCCAGCAACGATAATCCAGACTCACAACGACAACCGTTCGCTCAGCTGACGGAACTATTGAACCTGTTACAAAAACAACTGCCTGATCAACCCCTGGACACCCTCTCCATGGGCATGTCAGGCGATATGGAGGCAGCCATCAGGGAAGGTGCGACGATTGTACGCATCGGGACGGCATTGTTTGGCCCCCGTGATTATAGTCAGTAAAATCCAGCCAATATCCAGTAAGCTAAAACATCAGCCATTTATGATCAGGAACTACACGTGAGCACACAACCTACACTGGCATTTATCGGAGCGGGCAATATGTCCCGCGCAATTATCGGCGGACTGATCAGCAATCAATACCCCGCTGATAAAATCTGGGCCACCGGTACTCAGTTAGAAAAGCTGGACGATCTTAAACAGCAAGGCATGCATACCACAACCGATAACAACGCTGCCGTCGCCGCGGCCGATATCGTTATCCTGGCAGTTAAACCTCAGATATTGAAAGCGGTCGCCACCGCTATGGCAGCAGCAGTTCAGCAGCACCAGCCGCTGATTATTTCTGTTGCTGCAGGCATTATGTGCAACAGCATGGAAGAGTGGTTGGGCGGTAATCTGGCTGTCGTTCGCTGTATGCCAAACACCCCTGCGCTGGTGAAACAAGGCGCCAGTGGCCTTTATGCCAACCCACAGGTAAACGAATCACAGCGTTGCCAGACTGAGCAGATAATGCAAGCTACCGGCATCGCCCTATGGGTAGACACTGAATCCCAGCTAAACGCTGTCACGGCTGTTTCGGGCAGCGGCCCTGCCTATTATTTTCTGATGATGGAAGCGATGGTGGCTGCCGGGGAAAAGCTCGGACTCAGCCGTGAAGTAGCTGAACAACTAACGATTCAAACTGCCCTCGGAGCTGCTGAGATCGCTCGCCAAAGCGACGCAGAACCGGCAGAACTGCGGCGTCGGGTAACGTCCCCGAAGGGGACTACCGAGCAAGCGATACTGACTTTTATTGATCAGGGACTGCCTGAGATTGTCGCTAACGGTATGCAAGCCTGTAGTGACCGTGCTGAAGCATTGGCAGCAGAGCTCGGAAAATAAAGCGGGCAATTAAGCAGATGATATAAAAAGCCTTTCTCAGGTTCATAGTCGAGGGGAAAGGCTCTATACTCAGAGATAAATTATCCTTAAAAATTTCGCCAACAGGTATCGAAACAATGGGACAGGATCCTATCAGTTCAATAATCCAGCTGTTTGCACAGTTCTATGTGTTTATTGTCGTGCTGCGCTTTTTGCTGCAGTTAGCTAAAGCTGACTATTACAACCCCATTGCACAGGCAGTTGTGAAGATCACAGCCTTGCCACTGGCTCCTCTGCAACGGGTGATTCCCCGCCCAGGGAATATCGACCTTTCGCCTCTGGCGCTGGCTTTCCTGGTCAACCTGGCAGCCTGGTTACTGATTCTGTTGATTAAAGGTCTGAGCATAGGTGGCAGCCTCGTTCCTATCTTGATGCTTTCGGGTATCGCAGTACTGGAAACTGTGCTGAATATTTATTTCTATGCGGTAATCGGGTCGGTGATTATCAGCTGGGTAGCGCCCGGTAGTTACCATCCCGGGCCACAGTTAATTACCCAGCTCACCGAACCGGTCTTTGGCCTGGCTCGCAAGGTTATTCCATCCCTGGGCGGATTAGATCTCTCGCCTATCCTGATCTTTATCATAATCCAGTTCGCTTTATCTCAACTGAGCCAGCTAAGACAGCTGCTTTTTTGATACGGCATGGGTGGGTTTTATCGCTGGCAAGATGATAGTCTTATTCTCAATTGTCACCTGCAGCCAAAAGCAAGCAACGATGCAATTGTGGGGTTACATGAAGAGAGTGTTAAAATTCGCATCACCGCGCCGCCAATAGAGGGCAAAGCCAATGCCCATCTGGTAAAATTCCTGGCAAAGCAGTTTGGCGTGGCCAAAAGTGCTGTCAGCATACTCAGTGGCGAACTGGGCAGGCAGAAACGGGTACGGATTGAAACTCCGACAAAAATTCCTGAACAATTAACGATTGAGCAAAACTGAAGTGATACTGAGATCTCAACATGACTACCGCCCTCCAGGCTATCTCATCATAGATAGTCAGGCATTGCTGTACGAAATGTGAAGCTCGACCGGGTAAGTCAGCAGCACCTTTTTCGAGTTATCAGCGTTAAGTGAGAATTATGCCTCAATCCATTCCTGAAGATTCTGTCGGTATCGTCACACCGCAGACTATCCATTTCGACCAGCCCCTGGCGCTGGCCTGTGGTCGTCAGTTAGACAACTACGATCTGATCATTGAAACCTATGGCACCCTGAATGCAGATGCATCAAATGCGGTCCTGGTATGTCACGCCCTATCGGGCAACCACCACTTAGCAGGTTACCATTCAGCTGAAGATAAGAAGCCCGGCTGGTGGGATTCCGCTATCGGCCCGGGTAAACCGATCGATACCGACAAGTTATTTGTTATCGGCCTGAATAACCTCGGGGGCTGTCACGGTTCCACCGGTCCTCAAAGCACTAATCCGAAAACCGCTAAGCCGTTTGGCCCTGATTTCCCCATTATGACCGTAGCAGACTGGGTTGAGAGCCAGGCGCGTCTGGCGGATCATTTTGGTATTCAGCAATGGGCCGCTATCGTAGGCGGTAGTCTCGGCGGTATGCAGGCACTTCAATGGGCCATCGACTATCCAGAGCGATTGCGACACTGCATGATTATCGCTGCAGCCCCTAAACTCAGCGCCCAGAATATCGCCTTTAACGAAGTCGCCCGCCAGGCTATTTCCCGCGACCCTGATTTTAATGACGGCCACTTTTACGAAAATGGAAAAGTACCCAAAACCGGCCTCATGCTGGCACGTATGCTAGGGCATATCACCTACCTGTCTGATGATGGCATGCGGGAAAAATTTGGCCGCGAACTGCGAGAGGGAAAAATCAGTTACGATTTTAATCCACAGTTCGAGATTGAATCGTACCTGCGCTATCAGGGAGAACAGTTCTCCAAAGCCTTCGATGCCAACACCTACCTGCTGATGACCAAGGCACTGGATTACTTTGATCCGGCAGCCGACGCTGATCACAGCCTCGCAGCTGCCGTGCGCAATGTCCTGTGCAAGTTTATGGTGATCTCCTTTACCACCGACTGGCGTTTCTCACCAGAACGTTCACGGGAGATTGTTGATGCCCTTGTAACTGCTGAAAAACGGGTCAGTTATGCAGAAATCGATTCACACAATGGCCATGATGCATTCCTGATACCAAATCCCCGCTATATGGATATTTTCTCCGCCTATATGAAACAGGTCATAGCCGATATCCCTCAGACGGACAAGGAGAATAACTGATGCGTGCGGATCTGGACATTATTCAGGACTGGGTTGCTCCCAATAGTAAAGTACTGGACCTGGGGTGCGGTGACGGCGAGCTGTTATCGTACTTACAACAGGAAAAAAACATCACCGGCTATGGCGTCGAGTTTGATCACGACAACATCACGACCTGCATTGAGAAAGGTATCAATGTGGTCGAAAAAAACATCGATGAAGGGCTGGCCAGCATTCAAGACAGTAGTTTCGACACTGTCATCATGACTCAGGCGCTGCAGGTGATGTATCACCCGGACCAGATCGTCGATGAGATGCTACGGATTGGTAAAGAGTGCATCGTCACTTTTCCAAACTTTGGCCATTGGCGTGCACGGGGTTACCTTGCTTTTCGGGGCAGAATGCCGGTATCTAAATTCCTGCCCTATACTTGGTATAACACACCCAATATCCACTTCTGCACATTCAAAGATTTTGAGCAGCTGTGCGTTGAACGCAATATCCATATCCTTGAACGCACGGTTGTGGACAATGAACATAAGCATCACTGGTCGATCCGGTTGTGGCCCAATATGTTGGGCGAAGTCGCAATTTACCGAATCACCCGATAGGGAGAAGACAATGAAAGAAGCAACTTTAGGCAAACACTTTACGAAAAAGGTTTGTAATACTCTGGCCGTAATCACCGGTCTGTTCATCTCAACGCTCTGTAGCCTGGCCAGCGCCGAACAGATGGTCTCTCACGGCGATTACATGATTCACTACAACGCCTTCAATAGCAGTTTCATACAGCCTGATGTAGCCCAGTCTTATGGTATTACCCGCAGTAAAACCAAGGCATTGCTGAACGTTTCAGTACTGCAAAAGCAGACCGACGGCAGCACTAAGCCGGTTTCCGCCGTGGTTAAAGGTGAAGTGGTCAACCTGATCTCGCAAACGCAGGAACTGAGCTTTCAGAAAATTGAAGAAGCTGATGCACTCTACTATATAGGTGATTTTGGCTTTACCGATGACCAGGTATTGCGCTTTAGCCTGCAGGTCCAGCCCGATCCGAATCAACCGGCGCACAGTATCAATTTTGAACAGCGCTTTTATGTCGACTAGCTATATCGCTGCCCACTGAAACACCCGAATTAAGGAGACTTAATGTCCCGTCAAATCATCCTGGCCAGCGGAAACAAAGGCAAATTGCGAGAGTTTAATCAGGTACTGGGGAACCTGGGTGTTGAAGTACTCCCCCAGTCAGCGTTCGATGTCCCTGACGCTGAAGAAACCGGACTGAGTTTTGTTGAAAATGCCATCCTCAAAGCCCGCCACGCCTGTCAGCTTACGGGCCTTCCCTCTCTGGCAGATGACTCAGGACTGGAAGTCGACGCCCTGAAAGGCGCTCCCGGCATCTATTCCGCCCGCTTTGCTGGCACAGGAGCAACCGATAGCGACAACAACGCAAAACTTTTGCAGTTACTGGAAGGCATTTCACCGGAAGCCCGTAGCGCACGGTTTCGTTGTATTCTGGTATTTATGCGTCATGCTGAAGATCCGACTCCGCTGATCTGTCAGGGAACCTGGGAAGGACAGATTCTGCCTCAGCCACAAGGCGACAATGGTTTTGGCTATGATCCGCTGTTTCTAGTGCCTGGGCTTGATATTGCCTCTGCCCAGCTCCCGGCGGAACAGAAAAACAGACTCAGTCATCGGGGACAAGCCGTACAGCAGCTGATCAAGCTGATACCGGCCTATATTTGAGTACGCCTGAGATGCTCACCCTGCCGCCGCTCTCACTGTATATCCATATTCCCTGGTGCGTACGCAAATGCCCCTACTGTGACTTTAACTCTCATGCGGTGACCGGCGAGATTCCCCAGCAACGTTATATCGATGCACTACTGCGCGACTTTGAAGCCGAGCTTGCCTGCATACAAGGCCGCCAGATTGAGACTATATTCATTGGCGGCGGCACCCCCAGTCTGTTTGATGCACAAGGGATCAGACAGATCCTCAAGGGCATCTCTGATCTCGCCCCCCTATCGGCTTCTGCCGAGATCACTATGGAAGCGAATCCAGGTACCTTTGAGCAGGAACGCTTTGCCGGATTCAGGGAAGCTGGTGTTAACCGGCTGTCTATAGGAGTGCAGAGTTTTGACAGTGCCCGGCTGCAACAACTGGGACGGATACATAATAGTCACGACGCTCTGCATGCCGCCGGAAAAGCGCGCGAAATCGGCTTTGATAATTTCAATCTGGATCTGATGCATGGCTTACCTGATCAGACCCCGGAAACCGCACTGTCAGACCTGCAACAGGCGATAGATCTTCAACCCAGCCATCTATCCTGGTACCAGTTAACGATTGAACCTAATACAGAGTTTTTCAGCCGACCACCGACGCTACCTGAAGATGAAGCTCTCTGGGAAATACAGGAGCAGGGACAAGCACTATTAGCCGAAAACGGTTACCAACAATATGAAATTTCTGCCTACAGCCAGCCCGGCAAGCGATCACAGCACAATCTTAATTACTGGCAATTTGGCGACTACCTGGGCATCGGTGCTGGCGCACACGGTAAAATAACCTGGCCTGGCCAGCAGCGTATCAACCGCCGCTGGAAGCATCGCCAGCCTAAAGCTTATATGGACGCGCTCAATACTGTATCCGGCGAACAGGACATCAGCCGGGATGAGCTACCCTTTGAGTTTATGATGAACGCGCTGCGACTAACTCAGGGGGTCGCCAGTACTGTATTCAGTCCACGTACCGGATTGTGTATTGAACAAATAGAGCCCTTACTTAATAAAGCCCGAACTAAGGGTTTGCTCATAAATGATAGCGCACTTATTACCCCTACCGAACAAGGCCGCTTATTCCTGAACAATGTATTGGAAATATTCATCAGCGAATAATTTCTTATTGCGCAAGAATCGGGTAGCCGACCGATTCAAATAAGACCAAACTGCACCTATTCATCATTTATGGACGTTTGTTATGGGTTTGCGAAGCTTGCTACAGCTACTCTTTTTAGCTGCTCTTTGGGGTGGATCATTCCTGTTTATGCGGATGGCGGCCCCGGTAATCGGTCCGGCAATACTGATTGAATTCCGGTTACTGTTCGCTGCACTTTTTTTACTGGTTGTAGCCCTGCTGCTAAAACGTAAGCTCCATACAGCAAAGCACTGGAAGCACTACGCTATCCTTGGCTGGTTTAATTCAGCCCTCCCCTTCCTGTTATTTGCTTATGCAGCACAAACTATCTCAGCATCTTTACTATCAATATTGAATGCTACTGCGCCTATCTGGGGAACTGTTCTGATCGCCCTGCGCTTTAAAAAAACCATCACCCTGAAAAATACAACCGGGTTGGTACTCGGTATTGCAGGGGTCGCACTACTGGTCGGATTTGATCCTAACCTACTAATCCCAGGGTCAGATATCGCCGTTATGGCCGCGATCGGTGCAGCCTTCAGCTATGGTATTGCTAGTTGTTATGCGCAGGGAGCCAAGAGCGTTGAGCCCTTTGCTAACGCCCACGGCAGTATGTGGGCTGCAACCATACTGCTAATTCCACTATTACCCTTGTTTCCAGCACAATCCACCACAGATACCACCATTATCACCTCTATTATTTTACTGGGAGTATTCTGCACCGGCGTTGCCTATCTGCTCTATTTCCGTCTGATTGCAGATGTCGGGGCACCTTCTGCGCTGACGGTCACCTACCTGGTACCGGTATTCGGTGTTCTATGGGGCAACCTATTTTTAGACGAATCTATTGGTTGGCACACTCTGCTTGGAGGTGGCATTATTTTAACGGGTACAGCACTAGTCACAGGTTTTAGTCCACGTACGCTATTAAACCGAAAGGACACTGAAAATGTCTGAACTTAAAACGGATAGCCATTACCAAACCATTGCCGCTGCAATTTGCTATATCCGCGAACACGCCAAACAGCAACCAGAACTTGCTGAGATTGCTGAAGCGGTCAACCTGAGCGAATATCACTTGCAACGCCTGTTCAGTAGCTGGGCGGGTATTTCACCCAAACGCTTTCTCCAATACCTCACTAAAGAGCACGCAAAGCAGGCGCTACAGCAATCGCAAGATACTCTGACAGCAGCACTGAATGCAGGACTGTCAGGTAGCGGACGACTGCATGACCTGATGATCAGCTGTGAAGCGATGACACCCAGGGAGATTAAATCAGGGGGCAAGGGGGTGCAGCTCAATTTCGGTCAGGCAGCCACCCCATTTGGTATCGCCCTGATTGGCTGGACTAATAGAGGCATCTGCTATCTTGCCTTTCTATGCGATGACCTGCCAGAAAAGCAACGTGAACTTCTGGACCAATGGCCCAATGCCATGTCGGTTGAAGACAATTCAGAAGCTGCAAATATTAGTCAGAGAATTTTCCCAACGACACCCCAGGCAGGCAAACTGCACCTGTTACTCCGGGGTACTAACTTTCAAATTAAAGTATGGGAAGCTTTGTTACACACCCGCCAGGGGCAATTTGTCTCCTATTCACAACTGGCTAAAGCGACCGGCTCGCCTAAAGCGCAGCGGGCTATCGGTAGCGCTGTTGGGGCCAACAACATCGGTTTTTTAATCCCTTGTCACCGGGTCATCAGAGAGAGCGGGGAAAGCGGAAACTATCGTTGGGGAGCGGAACGAAAACAGGCTATTCATGCCTGGGAAAAGGCGACGAACCTATCGGAGTAACAGGCGATAACGGCTAATTATTCAGGCTTAGAATACTACTGAAATCAGCTGACAATGAGATAGAATAATCTAAGCTTACTGCCCGGCATAACCTGTAATCAGATCGAGACTAATCGCCATCTGAATAAGTTCGGGCAGCGACTGCGCGGCCATTTTAGTCATCAGATTTGCCCGGTGACCTTCGACAGTTTTACGATTAATACCCAGTACGTCTGCAATCTCCTGATTCGCCAACCCCTGAGCAACTTGTTCAAACACCTGCCGTTCACGCTTAGTCAGCAGTGCATAATGTTGCTGTACCGACTGTAACTTCTGCTGCCCATCCCGCTGCGCCAGATCCTGCGCCAGGGACTGTTGCACATGATCCAGTAGCAATTGATCGTTGAATGGTTTTTCGATGAAGGTTCGGGCCCCCTGAGTCATAGCGGTGACCGCCATGTCCACACTGCCGTGACCAGAAATCATAATTAGGGGAAGGTCGATCTGATAGTCGGGCAGCTGTTTCTGGGCGCTGATACCGCTTAAACCCGGCATTCTGACATCCATCAGAATACAGCCGCTAGAGCCCGGCTCAAAGCTATCTAGAAATGCCTGGGCGTTCTCAAACGAGACAACATCAAGACCGACTGATTCAAGCAACCATTGCAGGGAATCCCGCACGTCCGCATCATCGTCCACTACGTATACAGTCTGCTTAACCATGTCGCTCTTTATCATCTATTAATAACATTATTCAGCTATTCTACCCGGTTGCGGTCCTAAGCTCCTGTCGTCGACAGAATAAAACTGAACTTCGCACCACCTTCTGCACCGTTTTCCGCCCGAAGCTGTCCACCGTGCCGTTCTATCAGCGTGCGGCTTATCGCCAGTCCCATGCCCAATCCATCAGCCTTAGTCGTAAAAAACTGTTCGAATAGCTGCTCCGGATCCTCCACCGGCAAACCTGGCCCCTGATCCAGCACCGAGATTATAACCTGATCAGCCTTACCCATTGAAGCCTCAAGCCAAACCTTCAACGGCGTCCTGTGCTCTGCCCGATGACAAGCCTCTATACCATTGAGCAACAAATTCAGCAGGATCTGTTCAAGCTGAATGCGGTCAGCGTATACAGCCGCGATATCGACAGGCAAACCGTTCTCAAGCACCACATTATGCCGTTTAGCAGCGCTGGCACAAAAGCCGATCAGATCATTCACCAGAGGGTTCAGCTCCAGCAATTCCCATTTAGGGTCGCTTTTACGGGTAAAATCCATCATCCGGTGCACAATTTCACCGGCGCGAAGCGCCGTAGTGCCGATCCGTTCCAGCGGCACCTCAATATCATCCAGAACAGACTCCCTGTCAGTCTGCATACGACGCTGAATGCCCCGGACATAGTTCACCACGGCCGTCAGCGGCTGGTTAATCTCATGGGCCAGACCCGTTGCCATCTCACCCATCGTGATCAGCCGGGCCGCATGATCAATCTCTTGCTGATACTGCTGCTGTTTTGCTTCCGCCTGCTTTATCGCCGTCATATCCCGCGCAACCGTGGAAAAGTATTCCAACCGGTTATCCAGAGTACGATGCGCCAGCACTTCCAACATGACCGGAATTGCTTGCTGATGAATCCGGCTGTACATCTCTGCTTCGCCGCGCCAACTCCCCTGATCATGGGCTTCAGGGAAAGCTTGCTGCTGTAACAAAGAATAACTTTCAGGGGTAAATAACATTTTTAATTGCAGCGGATCATGACCACTGACCTCGAGCCCCAACGCACCTCTCGCCGCCTCATTCAACTGACTGACCCGATGATCCGGCGTGACAAAAGCAACCAGATCGCTACTGTGTTCCAGTACCCTGGCTAAACGACGATTTGCTTGCTCTGCGTTAATACGCTGGCTGACATCCCGGGAGACGACTAAGATCTCTTTTAACTCATCGGACTGCGGGTCGCGGATAGAACGGCTGGTACTTTCTAACCAGGTGTAGTGACCATCTTTACAACGAAAACGGTAGGTATGGGTATACAGCCCCCGTTCATAACTGACACTGGGCGAGCGGCGTTTAAAGTCTTCGACATCATCCGGGTGATACAGCTCATAAGCCGACATCCCGACGATCTCTGCAACACTATAGCCCAGCAGGTGAGTAACCGCCGGTGAGGCATAGATAAAGCGCCAGTCATCCGGTGTATGACGGGAGATCATATCGGTAGACTGTTCGGCCATCTCAGCTAACAGACGGTTACGCTCATCCGTAGCCGATTGCTGTACAGGGTCAGTCAATCTCTGTTGCGTATCTTCAGATGATTTCATCCCGGCACTCCCTGGGGGCTGACTCATTAACATTCCCGTCCCCTCCGATCATAGCAAGCCTGCCCTGACAGTTCAGTTATCAACACTGTAACCGACAATAAAACAGACTCAGTCATCCAAATCCAGCTGTTGCAACATGTCACGCAGCGCGTATTTTTGAACCTTACCGGTTGACGTTTTTGGCAGCTCGGCAAAGACCACACGTTTCGGGCATTTGAAATGCGCCATATTATCACGACAGAAGCTGATGATATCCGCAGCACTCACTTCGTCTTCCGGCTTCAGGGTCACAATGGCACAGGGGACTTCGCCCCAGTGATCGTCTGCCTGTGCTACCACCGCAGCTTCCATAATGGCGGGATGTCGGAACAACATATCCTCGACTTCGATCGTAGAGATATTCTCTCCGCCGGAAATAATGACATCTTTCGAACGATCTTTAACTTCGATATAGCCATCCGGGTGCCAGACCGCCAGATCACCGGTATGAAACCAGCCGCCTTCAAAGGCATCTGCCGACGCTGATGGATTCTTTAAGTAGCCTTTCATCAGGGTGTTACCCCGCATAAAGACCTCTCCCATGGCCACACCATCCATAGCAACCGGCTGAAGTGTCGTAGGGTCCGCCACCATCAGACGCTCCATTGCTGGCGCCCGTACTCCCTGACGTGCCATCTTGGCTGCTTTCTCAGGTAGTGGCAGTGATGCCCACTCATCCTGAAAAGAGCAAAACACACTGGGACCATAAGTTTCAGTCAGACCATAGGCATGTACGACCTGAATCCCAAGTTGTTCCATACCTTCAATGATTGATGCGGGAGGCGCTGCACCTCCCGTGGTAACCGTTACCGGATGAGTGATAGTCGGTTTAACTTCATCCGGCGCATTTAACAGCATGTTCAAGACTACCGGGGCGCCACAAAAATGGGTTACGCCATAGCGGTCGATCGATTGAAATACTTTTTCAGGCAGCAGGTGGCGCAGACAAACGTGCGTACCAGCAACAGCGGTCACCGCCCAGGGATAACACCAGCCATTGCAGTGAAACATTGGCAGGGTCCAGAGATAGACCGCATGAGGCGGCAAATTCTGCCCCAGAATATTACTCATCGCATTCAGGTAGGCACCACGATGATGATAGACCACTCCTTTGGGATTACCTGTCGTCCCTGAGGTATAGTTCAACGCGATCGCCTGCCATTCATTTTCTGGCGGCTGCCAGATAAAATCGCTATCTCCCTCTGCTAACAACTGCTCATACGTCAGTTCACCTAGCAGATCGCCACCCTCAAGCTGAGGATCATCAACATCGATGATCAACGGTTTCTGTTGTGTCATCTTCAGCGCCGGTCCCACCGTCGCAGAAAACTCCCGATCGGTGATCAATACCCGTGCTTCACCGTGATCCAGCATAAAGCTGACCGTTTCAGCATCAAGGCGAGTGTTCTGGGCATTCAATACCGCCCCCAGCATAGGGACAGCAAAATGCAGTTCTAACATTTCAGGAATATTAGGTAGCACCGCCGCAACAGTATCTCCCACGCCGACACCTCGCTGGCTTAATGCCGATGCCAACCGCAAACAACGCTGATACGTTTCTGCCCAGCTACGAGTCAGATCGCCATAAACAACCGCCGCACGATCAGGATAAACACTGGCGGCACGTTCAATGAACCCGATTGGACTCAAAGCAGAAAAGTTCGCACTGTTCTGCTCCAGACCCATCTCGTACGGATTGTTATTCTTGTTTTCCATACTCGCTCCTACATAATTAGGTACTGCCGATTAACGTAAGAACTTCATGCTGAAGTCTCTGAATTCAGGTACATCAGAGCGCATCATCCACTCAAAACCGACCATCTCCCGGGTGATGATTTTCACCCCTTCATCGCGCATCCGGGCAATCGCATACTCGGTATCTACTGGATTACGGGCGGAAATAGCATCGACAACAACATAGACTTTCTTACCTTGCTCCAGCAACCGCAATGCGCTCTGCATCACACAGGCATGAGCTTCCATTCCGCAGATCACAATCTCTTCTCGGTCCATTGCTTCGATACGAGCGCTACATTCAGGAGAATCAGCACAGGAGAAAAATGTCTTACCGATAAAATCTTCAGCGGGTAACAATTCCTTCAACTCTTCTGTCGTCGGTCCCACACCTTGTGGGTACTGTTCGGAACCTAATACCGGAACTCCCACCAACTGAGCAAGCTCCATCAGCCAGCGGCAATTTTTCACCAACTCTTCACTTTTATGCACACCTGGCAACAACTTCGCCTGCACATCGATTACCAATAGAGCGCTTTTATCTTTATTAATCAGCATACTAAATCTCCTGTTCAGACCGGACGACGGTCAACCATATTAGTCGCAACACCTTCAGCAACCACCTTTCCTTTTACCGTACATACTGTTTCCAGCAACACCCGGCGGCGCTCTTGATTTATTTCCAGCACCTTCGCGGTGGCTGTCACGGTATCACCAATATGAACCGGTGCCTTAAACTTTAACTGCTGATCAATATAGATCGCACCCGGCCCCGGCATACGCGTACCCAGCACGGCCGAAATCAATGCGGCACTAAACATCCCATGCACAATACGCTGACCAAACATCGTTTGTTCCGCATACTCAGCATTGATGTGTACTGGATTATCATCTCCGGATACGCCAGCAAAGAGCACTACATCAGCTTCAGTAACTGTCTTTGCATAACTTGCCGTCTGTCCTACCTGCAGATCTTCAAGGTAGAAACCGTGTAAATCATCCATCGTTATATCCTCAATTATTATCTTTTATCGCCCTGAAATCCGAGCGTTGGAACGAGCCATGGACTTAACAGTAATGGTTTTTACCTATAAAACCAAGTAAAAACCCTTGGTTTTATGAAAATATACTGTTAGCTTAATAAGCCACAAGTCGGCAGAACGACATAACAGGCCGGGAGAAAAACATGACCGCCCATACGATCAACGCTTTATCAGATAACTCACCCACGTTGCTGGCACGTACTGTCGGACACCTGCGCCGTATTTGGAAAACCGGGTCAGGTAATACACCAACAACTGAACTTAATCTAAGTCCAGAACTGGAGCAGAGCGACCTGGAGCAATTGATTCAATGGATGGACGGCTGCCTGTTACAGGAGGGAGATGAGGTCACGGCACGTAGCCGGGCTGTCATACTGGGGCGAAGTTATCTGAGACTGAACCAACACGGACGCCGGCGTTTTTTACTGTTACTAGCCGAACGCTACGGTATTGATAATACCCAGGTAGAGCAACGCTTCCAGCAATGGCAAGCAGCCACTGAGGAACAACAGGTAAAAGCGGAACAGCAGCTGCGTAAAGCGCTGGATCCAGCCAGATTACGTCTGCTGACCCAGTTTACCAGCCTACCGGAAGGCGTTAAGTTTTTAGTCGATATGCGTGCCGAACTCTTATCGCTGAAGAAAACTTATCCACAGCTGGCGCCGCTGGAGGCTGACTTAAAGCGCTTGCTGATCAGCTGGTTTGATATCGGCCTTCTGCAACTGGAAGAGATCAATTGGCAATCCAGCGCCGAACTACTCGAAAAGCTGATTGCTTACGAAGCTGTCCACGAGATCCGGAGCTGGGATGATCTGAAAAACCGTCTTGATTCCGACCGCCGCTGCTTTGCATTCTTTCATCCAAATATGCCTAACGAACCACTCATATTTGTCGAAGTCGCGTTAGTTCAGGGGCTCGCTGACAACGTTCAGACGTTACTTGATGAAGCTGCGCCTTTGCAAGATATTCAACAGGCTGATACCGCTATTTTCTATTCTATTTCCAATGCTCAGAAAGGCCTGGCAGGCATCAGCTTTGGTAATTTTCTGATCAAACGAGTCGTGGGCCGTTTGCAGCAGGAATATCCTCAGTTACAGCAATTCTCAACGCTGTCACCGATCCCGGGGTTTTGCCGCTGGCTGGCGCAACAGGAAGACACCGAACTAAGTAAATTACCGGGCGGTAAGCTATGGCTTCAACGTGACACCGACGAAGATATTTCAACCCAAGAGGCACACAGCGAGGTTCGAGAGCCACTGCTGAGCTTAGTCTGCCACTACCTAAGTCAGGCAAAAGGCCGGGGGCACTTCAGTAAAGACCCGGTTGCCCACTTCCATCTAAGCAACGGCGCTCAGATCGCGCAATTAAACTGGCTGGCAGACTCGTCTGCCAAAGGTCTGCAGCAGTCTGCCGGGATCATGGTTAACTACCTGTATCAGCTGAATGATATTGAATCCCGTAGCCAGAATTACGTTCAACAAGGGAAAGCATCTATAGCTCAGAGCCTTAAACCCCTGTTAAAGCTCTGAATACAGACAGTACAACTAAACGAATCTGATAAAAATAAGATTTCAGGAGAATAACAATGACTCAACGTATAGCGGTAGTAACCGGCGCCAGTGGTGGTCTTGGCGAAACAATGTGTAAAGCGATGATCGATCAGGGCCATAAGGTCGCCGGCAGTTACCTGCCAGGCACTGATGCCGATGCTAAAAACTGGCAACAATCGATGCTGGCAGCAGGTTACGAGGTGGCTATCTACCCATTGGATGTTACTAACTACGATAACTGCTGTAGCTTTATCGCCACGGTGGAAAAGGACATGGGACCAATAGGTGTTCTGGTTAACAATGCCGGCATCACCCGTGATGCACCGCTAAAACGGATGCAACCGCAGCAGTGGCAGGAAGTACTGCGGACTAACCTGGATTCAATGTATAACATGTGTCAGCCGGTGTTTGACGCTATGTGTAATCGCGGGTTCGGCCGTATCGTCAATATATCCTCTCTGAACGGAGAGCAGGGCCAGTTCGGTCAGGCTAACTATTCAGCAGCGAAAGCGGGTATTTATGGTTTTACCAAAGCGATAGCGAAAGAAGGTGCCCGTAAAGGCGTCACCGTCAACGCGGTATCACCCGGTTTTATCGATACCCCGATGGTACGCCAGGTACCTGAAAACGTACTGGAATCTATCGTTGCGGGCATCCCGGTCGGACGCCTGGGTCAACCGGAAGAGATTGCCAGAGCAGTGGCTTTTCTGACGGCGGAGGACGCCGGCTACATCACCGGAAGTAATATCTCGGTGAATGGCGGCGAGTATATGAGTTAATTACCGTCTAACACTGCTATAACTCAGGGTCTGGCTGTTACAATCCAGTTATGGAAATGAGCACCCTTACCCTGGATCTACGCAGTTACAGCGCCGAAACCGACTGCCACCAGCACGATTATCATCAGCTGGTACTGCCTGTTTCCGGTTTGCTGGATATGACCGTTGGTCAATCTTCAGGTCAGGTTTCGTCACAACATGCGGCGATTGTGGCCGCAGGAGAGAATCATGGTTTTGCCGGGTCAGCAGATAACTGTTTTGTGGTAGCGGACATTCCTGATGCACTGGCGCCAGAGCTGGAACGTCTGCCTGCTTTTATCAACCTTAATCCTGCCCTGATTCAGTATGTCTGTTTTCTCCAGCAGCAATTACAACAAAGTAACTCCAGTAATAGTCAGCGACAGATGTTGTTACTGCTCATTCAGCTACTACACGAACAATACGGCGAAAAAACCAGAATTGATCGCCGAATTTCTACTGCCAAAGATTATCTGGATAACCATTTTAACCAGACGACCAGCCTTACTCAGCTCGCCGGTGTTGCCAGCCTCAGCCCCCGTCAGTTAAGTGAGCTGTTTCGTAAACAACTGGGCATGACGCCGCAGCAATACCTGATCGAGAAACGCATGCAACAAGCCTGGCAGCTGTTGGAACAGAACCAGCTCAGCATCCAACAAGTAGCCGATAGCGTGGGTTACACAAACCTGGCCGCTTTTAGTGATCGTTTTCGTAAGCATTTTAATATCCCCCCTAGCTACTTCCGCCGTTCCGGCAAATAACTTCACCACAACGGCAAAGAATTGACTCCCGGCACAAGTTATTCTGGATTGATAACTTTCGGAGATATTTTCATGATGTTATCCACAACACTTCGGGCCACGCTGATTGGCTCAACTTCCATCTTTCTCTGGGGGACCCTGGCACTATTAACCCGGCTGACCGAAGGGTGTATTCCTCCCTTCCAGTTAATGGCGATGACCTTTACCCTGGCCTTTCTGCTGATGAGTCTGAAATGGTGGTATCAGGGGCACTTAGGTTTACGCTATCTACGCCAGCCTAAACTGGCCTGGTTGTTAGGCGTAGGCGGTTATTTTGGTTATCACCTCTGCTACTTTCTGGCGATGACTAAAGCACCTGCGGTAACTGTGAGCCTGCTCGCCTATATGTGGCCACTGTTAATCGTGTTACTCGCG
>JAIBCZ010000155.1 GCA_024679645.1 Amphritea sp. | reverse complement strand
TAAAACATCGCTGCTTGACTATATTCGTGAAACCCGTGTTGCGGCAGGCGAGTCTGGTGGTATTACCCAGCATATCGGTGCTTACCACGTAGAGACTGGTCACGGCATGGTGAGCTTCCTGGATACACCGGGACACGCGGCATTTACCGCCATGCGTGCTCGTGGTGCTCAGCTGACCGATATTGTAATCCTTGTTGTTGCGGCAGATGATGGTGTGATGCCACAGACTGAAGAAGCGGTTGATCACGCTAAAGCAGCAGGTGTTCCTCTGGTTATCGCGGTTAATAAGATCGATAAAGAAGATGCGGATCCTGATCGTGTTAAAAACGAACTGGCGCAGCGTGATGTTATCCCTGAGGACTGGGGCGGTGATGTTCAGTTTGTTAACGTTTCTGCTAAGACAGGTGAAGGTATTGACCAGCTCCTCGATGCCGTGCTCCTGCAATCTGAGCTTCTGGAACTGAAGGCAGTTCCTGATGCGGCGGGCAGAGGTGTGGTTGTTGAGTCCCGTCTGGATAAAGGTCGCGGACCTGTTGCTACATTGTTAGTACAAAACGGTACGCTGAACCAGGGCGATATCGTCCTGGCAGGTCTGCAGTATGGACGTGTACGTGCGATGCTGGATGAAAATGGTAAGCCGGTTAAGACAGCTGGCCCATCTATTCCAGTTGAAATCTTAGGTCTTGATGGCACGCCAGGTGCCGGTGAAGAGTTCACTGTTGTCTCTAATGAGAAGAAAGCGCGCGAAGTTGCTTTGTTCCGTCAGGGTAAATACCGTGAAGTTAAACTGCAGCGTCAGCAGCAGGCTAAGCTCGAGAACCTGTTCGAAAATATGCAGGCAGGCGATGTTAAGACTCTGAACATCATTTTGAAAGCGGACGTGCGTGGTTCACTTGAAGCGCTGAACGCTTCTCTGATGGATCTGAGTACCGATGAAGTTAAAGTTAATATCGTATCCGGCGGTGTCGGCGGTATTGCTGAAACTGATGCAAACCTGGCTCTGGCGTCTAGTGCGATCATGATCGGTTTCAACGTACGTGCTGATGCTCAGGCTCGCGCCGTCGTTGAACGTGAAGAGATCGAGCTACGCTACTACAGTGTTATCTACGACATCATTGATGACGTTAAACAAGCGATGACAGGTCTGTTGTCACCTGAGTTCAAAGAAGAGATCGTGGGTATTGCCGAAGTACGTGATGTCTTCCGTGCACCTAAGATTGGCGCTGTGGCAGGTTGTATGGTGACCGAAGGTTCGGTCTTCCGTAACAAGCGTATCCGGGTGCTGCGTGAAAACGTCGTTATCTATGAGGGTGAGCTGGAGTCTCTGCGTCGCTTCAAGGATAACGTTGCTGATGTTCGTCAGGGCATGGAGTGCGGTATCGGCGTTAAGAACTACAATGATGTGAAGGTCGGCGATCAGATCGAAGTCTTCGACACTGTTGAAGTTCAGCGTACTTTGTAAAGGTGTATTGACGCTACCATGGCAAGAGAATTTAGTCGTACACAGCGGATATCTGACCAGGTCCAGAAGGACCTGGCTCAGTTGATTCAGCGAGAAATTAAAGACCCGCGTCTGGGGATGGTAACTATCAGCTATGTGAAGATCGCCAAAGATCTGGGCTATGCTGATATTTACATCACCGTGATGGCGATGGGTGGAAAAGATGAAGCTACTGCAGTTAAAGAATCACTTAAGGTGCTTAACAATGCAGCGGGTTTCCTGCGTGGACAGTTGTCCAGCAAGATCAAACTGCGGGTGATGCCGCAATTGCGTTTTCATTTTGACGAGAGTGTTGACCGTGGTCGACGTCTGAACGATCTGATTATTCAGGCTTCTCAGGCTGATGGTCGTAACAACAACTCTGAAGACGGAGAGTAACCTTTGGCTAGACGGGCAAAAGGCCGGTCGGTTAATGGTATTTTTCTGCTCGATAAACCGGGTGGAATTTCGTCAAACCGGGCGCTACAAATTGTAAAACGTATTTATGGTGCTGCTAAGGCAGGCCATACCGGCGCTCTGGATCCATTAGCGACCGGAATGCTGCCGCTTTGCTTTGGTGAAGCGACTAAGTTTTCCCAGTTTCTGCTGGATGCAGATAAACGCTATATCACTACCGCTAAACTGGGTCAGCGAACCGATACCAGTGACGCAGATGGTGTGGTGGTTGAAGAGCGTCCATTACCGGCTAACCTTAGCGGTGAACAGATTAACGAACTGTTGCAACGTGACTTTACCGGTCTGATTACTCAGGTCCCTTCGATGTTTTCAGCCTTGAAACACAATGGTCAGCCGCTTTATAAGCTGGCTCGCCAGGGAATTGAAGTCGAGGTGAAGAGTCGGCAGATTACGGTGCATAGCATCGAAGTGTTGGAGTTTCGCGGTGATGAGGTTGATCTGGATATTCGCTGTAGTAAAGGCACCTATATTCGCTCAATAGTGCAGGATATGGGTGAAATACTCGGCTGTGGCGCCCATGTAAAGATGTTGCGTCGACTCGATTCTGGCCCATATAAGGCTGAGAATATGATGCCGCTAGCTGATTTAGAACAGTTGGTTGCGGATATGGGTACGGATGCTCCTGCGGAACAGATACAAACGCGTCTGGATGGGTTATTATTGCCACCCTGGAGTCCGGTAGAAGATGCCCCTGAGGTATTGTTATCAGATCTTCAGACCGATGCTCTTTGTAAAGGGCAGCGGGTGATGCTGGATGATATTACAGCACATCCACTGGTGCGCATCCGTGATGCGGCTAGTGAGAAGTTTCTGGGTATCGGTGAAGTTGATACCGCCGGGCAGCTTTTGCCGCGTAGGTTAATGAGTACTCAGGACTTGTAATTGAATTTGCCGGTGTGGCTTAGGCGGCACTGGCAATCTGACGTTGAACTGACAATATGCTCGGTACAACGCGACTATTAATCCACCACAACTGTGGTGTGCATATTATTTTTGGAGTTTTAAAAATGGCATTATCTGTTGAAAAGAAAGCTGAGATCGTAGCTGAATACGCACGTGCAGAAGGCGACACTGGTTCTCCTGAAGTACAAGTGGCTTTGTTGACTAACAACATTGTTGGTCTGCAGTCTCACTTTAAAGGTCACATCCATGACCACCATTCTCGTCGCGGTCTGATCCGCATGGTAAACCAGCGTCGTAAGCTGCTGGACTACCTGAAGAAGAAAGATGTTGCTCGTTACGCTGATCTGATCAAGCGTCTGGGTCTGCGTCGCTAAGATAATGTTCCGGGGTCATCGTTGATGACCCCGGTACTTTTTAAAATCTGCAAAAGCGGATTTTGACCATGAGTCTGTAACGCGTTGACACCAACCAGCCTGTACTCTGGTGTGTTCTTTAATTGAAAAGAGCCCAGCAGAGTACTGGCTAAAAGAGGCCGGTGTAACGTTGCACAGACATTTTTTTATTTTGCATAAAGGTAAGGAATAAAATCGTGCCACAAGCAATTACTAAAACGTTCCAGTACGGTAAGCATGAAGTTACCCTGGAAACAGGTCGCATTGCCCGTCAGGCAAGCGGTGCCGTATTGGTTACTATGGGCGGTGTACAGGTTCTGTGTACAGTCGTTGGTGCTAAATCTGCTCGCGAAGGTCAGGACTTCTTCCCACTGGCTGTTCACTATCAGGAAAAATATTACGCTGTCGGTCGTATCCCTGGTGGATTCTTTAAGCGCGAAGCGCGTCCATCTGAGAAAGAGACACTGACGTCTCGTCTGATTGACCGTCCTATTCGTCCACTGTTCCCGAAAGGTTACATGAACGAAGTACAGGTAATCTGTACGGTTGTATCTGCGGATAAGATTAACGATCCGGATATTGCTGCACTGCTGGGTACATCTGCGGCACTGGCGATCTCTGGTATTCCATTCCAGGGTCCTATTGGTGGTGCTCGGGTTGGTTATACTGAAGATGCGGGTTACTCACTGAACCCAACATATGAAGAGCTGCAAAGCTCTATGTTGGACATGGTTGTTGCTGGTACTTCTGATGCGGTTCTGATGGTTGAGTCTGAAGCTCAGGAACTGTCTGAAGATGAAATGCTCGGCGCTGTAGTTTTCGGTCATCAGCAGATGCAAGTTGCGATCAATGCGATCAACGAACTGGTTGCTGAAGCCGGTAAGCCACGTTGGGATTACACGCCAGAAGCTAAGAATGAAGCATTGATCGAACAGGTTCGTGCTTCAGTTGGTGAAGATATTAATGCTGCTTACCAGACGGCTGACAAGATGCAGCGTCAGACTGCGTTGTCTGATGCCCGTGCTAAAGTTGTTGCGGCGCTTTGCGGTGAGGAAGGTCAGCCTTCTGCCGGTGAAGTAGGTGATATCTTTAAGTCGCTTGAGAAAGAGATTGTGCGCGGCCGTATCATCGATGGTCAGCCTCGTATCGATGGTCGTGACAGCAAGACTGTTCGCGGTATCGAAGTTGAGATTGATGTACTGAGCGGTACTCACGGTTCTTCTCTGTTTACTCGTGGTGAAACGCAGTCAGTCGTTACCTGTACTCTGGGTACTGCACGTGATCAGCAGATCATTGATGCGATCGAAGGCGAACGCCGCGATCCATTCATGCTGCACTATAACTTCCCTCCTTACTCTGTAGGTGAAGCAGGACGTATCGGTTTCACCGGTCGCCGTGAAGTCGGTCATGGCCGTCTGGCACGTCGTGGTGTTGCTGCGGTTCTGCCGTCACAGGAAGAGTTCCCGTACACTATTCGCCTTGTATCTGAGATCACTGAGTCTAACGGTTCAAGCTCTATGGCGTCTGTATGTGGTGCGTCTCTGTCGATGATGGATGCTGGTGTACCGCTTAAAGCGCCTGTTGCGGGTATTGCGATGGGTCTGGTTAAAGATGGCGAGCGTTTCGCTGTATTGACCGATATCCTGGGTGACGAAGATCACCTGGGTGACATGGACTTTAAAGTTGCTGGTACCGATGCGGGTGTTACCGCACTGCAGATGGATATCAAGATCACTGGTATTACTGAAGAGATCATGGATATTGCTCTGGAGCAGGCTTATGAAGCGCGTGCTCACATCCTGAAAGAGATGGCTAAGGTTATCGGATACGCTCGTCCGGAACTGCCAGACAATGCGCCTGCGATGACTCTGCTCGAGATAAACCCTGAGAAGATCCGTGACGTTATTGGTAAGGGTGGTGCAACTATTCGTGCCCTGACTGAAGAGACCGGTGCAACTATCGATATCGAAGATAACGGTACTGTTCGCATCTACGCAGCTGATAAAGCGGCTGCTAAGGCAGCGGTTGATAAAGTTAAAGAGATCACTGCTGAAGCTGAAGTTGGCCAGGTTTACGAAGGTAAGGTTGTTCGTCTGGAAGAGTTCGGTGCTTTTGTTAACATCCTGCCGGGTAAAGATGGTCTGGTGCATATTTCTCAAATCGCGAACAAGCGAATCGAGAAAGTGACTGACTACATCAAGATGGATGATGTGATTAAAGTTAAGGTACTGGACGTGGATCCTCGCGGCCGTATCAAGCTGACTATGCGTGATCTGGAAGCTGACGAGTCTGTAGAGTAAACTCGTTTTAGCTGATTAAAAAAGCC
>JAIBCZ010000238.1 GCA_024679645.1 Amphritea sp. | reverse complement strand
TCTTCAGGCTTCTCAGCTACCGCAGGAGCTATCTCTTGAGCAGATTCCTGCACCAACTCCTCAACAGGTTCTTCTACCGGCACCTCAGGCTCAGGCTGATTCGATTCAACAACCGGGCTATCCTGCTCTTCTACAGGAGTATTCTGAGCATCACTCTGCTCAGAGTTAAACATTGATTTAAGCTTCTTAAACATGCTTCATCGCTATCCGCTGTCAGGCTCAAAAGGTGCAAAAAAACAGGGAGATCCCTGTTCCATCTGCGAGTCGTCCTGTATGTTTCAGTTAGGCGGATTATCTTACCATAGGAAAGTCCATCTGGGGCACTGAAAACCGGCTAGAAAATGACCAGGAACAACTGATGGCAGAAAGCAAATCTCCACTCTTCAATCGGACCTACCTGAAGATAATCATTTGGGTTGTCGCTATCGCTATAGTGCTATTAACTGCGGGACAGAACCGCAGTCCGGATTACCTCAAAATTGATCGATATGAAAACACTCCGCTGTACTCTACACAGCAAAATGACGCCACCTACCTACAAATTGGACTGTTATTCCGTACTGGCGCTGCGATCAGTAACGAAGAACAACTACTACAAACGTTACTATTACAGACAATCCAACAACGACTAAATAGTTTCGCCGAGCAACCGCTATTCACCCGACTGGAAACCCACTTAAAGGCGGATGCAACCCCTGACCGGATCAAAATAAACCTCGCCATTCCGGCCAAATATGGCGCACAGCCTGGGGATATATTAAAAGTAACAAAATCTCTGCTTCAACAGCTTCAGGAGTTCTTTCCCCAGGAGGCTCTTGAACAACACTGGAATCGACTGGAGGCGGAGTTATACCTCAGCCAGAAAGACCCTGAGAGCCAACTTCTGAATCAGTTTTTCAACCAAATAGCAGGCCCTGCCTCAGTGCATCCACTGCAGCGTTTTTCGGGTTTTTATCGCAACAGTATCAGCCCGGCGACGCTTACGCTCACTCTGCAAGGCCCAAACCTGGAAACATTGCCGCAACTATTAAGCAGCCTGCTGCCCGGCTATCAGTCCAGCTCTGCCCTGACAGCCTCCGCTATCTCGCCAGCGTTCCGACGGTTAACCCCAAAAGGAAACCGGAGTTACCTGCTCGCCGGACTAGCACTACCCGGGCGCCAGCAGAACAACTTTGCTCAGGAGCTGCTTGCAGTCAGAACCCTGCAACAGTTGCTAAACCAGCCCGGACTGCCTGAGTCTCGGCTGATATGGAAGTCACTGGACAAGCAAGGCTATCTGGCTATGATTCTACACGGCACTATGATCTCAGCAGAACCCAGAGTAGATTTGATCATGCAGTCCGTGCTGAGCCAGCTCAATGATGACCTGATCAATGCCACACGCAGCCAACTACAGGATGACTTCAAACGGCAAATGGAACAGACTGATGCTCAGCTTAGTCAGCTGGATACGATTGCGTTCTATCAACTCCCGGTGGATTATCTGGCCCGGTTTGATAAGCAATTAACTCAGGCTGAAAACCAATCCGTCAGAGAGTTGATTACCCATTATCTGACCGGCCCAAAGCAATATCAGCTGCTGTTGCCGGCATATTGATAATAAAAATTTTAAGGAATTAACATGGCACGACGTCGCCCTCAGCGCCCGACTCAAAAAATAAGCTCCGGCAATCAACAAGTACGTATTATTGGCGGCGAGTGGCGCGGACGAAAACTCAATTTTCCTGAAATTGAAGGACTTCGCCCGACCCCGGATCGCGTCAGGGAAACCCTGTTCAACTGGTTGTCAGCTTATGTGCCGGGAGGCCGATGCCTGGATATGTTTAGTGGCAGCGGCGCCCTGGGCTTCGAAGCCCTTTCCCGGGGCGCGATCCACGTCACCATGATTGATAATTCTGCTGAGGTGATCCACCAGCTACGACAGAATATCCAGGAGTTGAAATCACAGCACGCAGAATTAGTCACCGGTTCAGCCGTTAATTGGTTAGAAACGCGCACTGGTGATCTGGAAATCCAATACGACATCGTCTTTATGGATCCGCCTTTCAACAAAGATCTGGCTCCTTTATGCTGTTTGTTGCTGGAACAAAAAAATTTGCTGGCCGATAACGCAATGATCTACGTTGAAACAGAGAAAGAGATGACCGACCTGCAGGTCCCTGATAACTGGGAGCTTTATCGGGATAAAACAGCAGGCCAGGTGACTTACCGGTTGTATCAGAGAAACAGTGGTTAGCGGTTAGATCGCCGCTTCCGTCGACATTGCTGGCTTAAAAAGCGATCAAATGAAAACAAGTCGGTTAGATTGAGATGCCCGCCAGCTTAGTTTCGTAATACTCCATCAGTCCCTCGCGTGCACCTTCACGGCCCAGCCCGCTCTCCTTCATACCACCGAACGGCGCTGCTGCACTGGTTGGATTAATATCATTAATCCCCACCATGCCAAATTGCAGCCCTTCAAAGACACGCATCGCCCGCGAAAGGTTCTGGGTATAGATGTAAGCCGCCAGGCCGTAGTTGGTATCGTTAGCCTTCGCCAGTACTTCTTCCTGAGTGTCGAACGGGATCACTGCCGCCACCGGACCGAAGGTCTCTTCACGGTAAATCAGCATCTCTTCGGTTACACCGCTGAGTAAGGTTGGCGCATAAAAGTTACCCTGATCCAGACTCCCGTCACTCAAGACCTCGCCACCAGCATGCAGCTGAGCGCCTTTGCCAACAGCATCCATAACCTGATTATTTACCTTACTAACTGCTGCCTCATTCACCAGCGGTCCGATATTGACCCCCGGTTCCATACCGTTGCCCGCTTTCAACTTGCTTACGCGGTTTTCAAACTCTGCCAAAAACGGTTCCAGAATTGAACGCTGTACAAAAATTCGGTTCGGGCTGATACAGGCCTGGCCGGTATTGAGAAACTTCACCAGAGACGCGCCTTTAGCTGCGTGCACCGGGTCAGCATCTTCAAATACGATAAAGGGCGCATGCCCTCCCAGTTCCATAGAGACCCGCTTTAGTTGCGGCGCAGCATCCTGAGCTAATTTTTTACCTACCGCGGTCGAACCGGTGAAAGTCAGCTTGCGTACAACCGGGTTAGTACACAACTCTTCACCAACCGGCGCCGGATCATTAGTAGTCACAAGGTTAACCACTCCCGCCGGAATACCCGCCTCTTCCAGTATTTCAAAGATAGCCATGGCACACAGCGGCGTCGCTTCTGCCGGTTTAAGTACAATAGTGCAACCCGCCGCAATCGCCGGTGCCACTTTACGGGTGATCATGGAGACTGGATAGTTCCAGGGGGTAACGGCGCCGACCACACCGATCGGCATCTGTTGTACCAGAAAACGCTGGTCCGGACGCGCAGAGGGGATCGTTTCACCGTAGGTACGCTTTACCTCTTCAGCAAACCAGAGCAGGTAATCCGCGCCATACTGCACTTCGGCCATTGCCGCCTTGAACGGTTTGCCCTGCTCTTTAGTCATCAGGGCCGCCAGCTCTTTCTTACGTTCAACCATAAGATCGTAAGCGCGTCGCAGGTAATCAGAACGCTGATAGTTGGTGAGTGCAGACCAACCCGGTAGTGCAGCGGACGCCGCATCAATCGCCTGCCTTGCATCAGCCCGCGTACCATCCGCTACCTGAGCGATCTCCTCACCGGTTGCCGGGTTATACACTGCGAAGGTACTTTCCGCTTTAATCCACTCGCCATTGATAAACATAAGAGATCCCCTTCCCGCCGACCCTCCTGCGTGATCAGGCACAGGTCAGGTAGAGCAATAAATAGACAATTTGCAGCC
>JAIBCZ010000086.1 GCA_024679645.1 Amphritea sp. | reverse complement strand
GACCAGAAGGACGCCTGGTTTTCTGGTTTCAATAGCAACGTAGTTGCCACTGCCTGGGTAGGCTTCGACCAACCCTCAACCCTCGGACGCAGTGAATTTGGCGGGACTGCAGCGCTACCCATATGGATAGACTTTATGAAGGTAGCCCTTGCCAACAAAGCAGATATACCCGCATCCCAACCTGACGGAATGACCAGCGTCAGAATCGACCCAAAAACAGGCTTACTCGCCTACCCGGGACAGGAAAGCGCACTGTTTGAAATATTCCCTGAGGACAATGTTCCAACAGAGATCGCCCACAATCCTAACCAGACAAACACAACAGGCAGTGCCCAGGCGGAAGAAATTTTCTAACCCGGATTTTCAGACACAAAAAAACCGGCAAATGCCGGTTTTTTTATTTGACGTACTCTTACTTCAGTAAAGCATCTACCGTCGTAAGCGGGTAGTGATCCGGCAACGGCAAACGCGCCACACCTGAATCAATTGCTGCCTGAGCTACCGCTTCAGAAACAGCACCCAACAAACGCGAATCAGTCGGCTTAGGAATAATATACTGAGGACCAAATTCCAGAGAGTCCAGCTCATAGGCCGTCAACACTTCCTGAGGAACAGGCTCTTTCGCCAGCTCAGCGAGTGCCAGAACAGCAGCAGCCTTCATCTCTTCATTAATAGCTGTCGCACGAACATCCAGCGCACCACGGAAAATGAACGGGAAGCCAAGTACGTTATTCACCTGATTAGGGTAATCTGAACGACCTGTCGCCATAATCACATCATCACGGACAGAGTGAGCCAATTCAGGCTTAATTTCAGGATCTGGATTTGCACAAGCAAAAACAACAGGCGAAGAAGCCATCTTAGACAACTGGTCTGCACTCAACAGATTAGGACCTGACAAACCAACAAACACATCAGCACCATCGATAGCATCATCCAGCGTACGCTTATCTGTCTCAGAAGCGAAAGCCGCTTTCTCAGGCGTCAGGTTTTCACGACCTGAATGGATAACACCGGTACGGTCGATCATGTAGATATTTTCGACTTTCGCTCCCATGTTTACCAAAAGCGTCATGCAGGCATTAGCTGCCGCACCGGCACCCAGACAAACAATCTTCGCTTCATCAAGCTTCTTACCAGCAATTTCCAACGCGTTAATCATACCCGCTGCAGTTACAATCGCAGTACCATGCTGATCATCGTGGAACACAGGAATATTGCAGCGCTCAATCAATGCGCGCTCTACCTCAAAGCATTCTGGCGCCTTGATATCTTCCAGGTTGATACCACCGAAAGTGTCAGCAATACGCGCAATCGTATCGATCAGCGCCTGCGGGCTTTCAGAATCAACTTCGATATCAATAGAATCTACACCGGCGAACCGCTTAAAGAGTAATGACTTACCTTCCATAACAGGCTTGGACGCCAAAGGCCCCAGATCTCCAAGACCCAGGATAGCACTACCGTTAGTAATAACAGCGACCAGATTACCCTTACCAGTATAACGATATGCATCGTCAGGATTTTCTGCGATAGCACGGACAGGCTCAGCTACACCAGGACTATATGCCAGAGCCAGATCGCGGGCAGACTCAGCAGAAGTCGTAAGCTCAACACTGATCTTACCTGGGCGAGGAAACTCGTGATAATCGAGTGCTGCTTGTTTCATATCTTCAGACATCGTCGCGGTTCCAACTTAGTTATAAAAAATTCGGAGTAGGAATCATATAGAAAAGATCTCTGCCACTCAACTGAGAAAACAGCCCATATCTCTGACAATTTCCCTATTATCAGTGTATTTTCTACTACTTTTGATGGAGTAAATAGTATTTACTAAAGAAGAAAATGCCGTTTCCAGAGGATCTAGCTAGTTATCCCAAAGTTTAATACAAATCGACCTGTATTGATCAAAAACAAAAAAGGCACCCTATGGGTGCCTTTTTTAGCGATATCGGTTCGTTTACTTCTTAAGACCACGACCACCGAAACGCTTGTTAAAGCGATCAACACGACCACCAGTGGTAGCATCTTTCTGCTTACCAGTGTAGAACGGGTGGCACTGGCTGCATACATCGATATGAATATCTTTACCGATAGTAGAGCTGGTTTTAACAACATTACCGCAAGAGCAGGTAGCGCTGATCTCTGTGTATTCTGGATGGATACCGTTTTTCATGTGAAACCTCAGTCGTTTTGTACGCCGCCACCCGATCTTTTGCCGGGCACCGCATGCAGGCAATAAAGCCTTATGGGAATAAGGTCGCGGATTATACGCATTGTTATCATCCCAGACAAGCCCTTGAAAATTTCATTTTCCTGACCAGTTAACAGTGAAATCAAAAAGACATACACTGTGCCTCTTATCTGATCTGACTGACGCGAGCCCTCCCTTCTTATGCCTTACCTGCGACTAGCCATACCATCACCGCTCCGACGGCTATTCGACTACCTGCCTCCACAAGACTGTTGCATTGAAAGACTGCAACCGGGAGTGCGGGTCAAGGTACCTTTTGGCCGCAGAGAAGTGACTGGAGTACTGATAGAAGTTACTGAAATCACCGATGTGCCAACAGGCAAGCTCAAAGCGGCGATTACGGTTCTCGACACACAGCCTCCACTGCCTGAGTCTCTATTCAAACTTGCTCGCTGGGCCGGAAACTATTATCAACACCCGCTCGGCGATGCGTTAAGTCAGGCTCTACCGGTATTGCTGCGTAAAGGTGGAGCCTGCGAATACGCTCATCAGCATCTGTGGCGAGCAGCTAAAGCCGCAGACATTGCACAACTGGGAAAGACAGCGGCCAGACAGCGAGAGCTACTGTTACTCTTACTCGATCACCCCAATGGCATCAGTGAGGATGCCATCCGTGCGGAAGGAGGACAATCCAGCTTATTAAAGAAACTAGAAGAAAAGAGTCTGGCTGAATCATTTATCCACAAACCAAATCATCAGCTACAAAACAGTGAACCGCTGCACGAAGCCCCTTTAACGCTTAATAATGAACAACAAACCGCCGTCAACACTATTATCCGCAATCAAGGCTTTGCACCCTACCTGCTACAAGGCGTTACCGGCTCAGGCAAAACCGAAGTCTACCTCCAGGCAATCGAACACTACATTCGAGAAGGGAAACAAGCACTGATTCTGGTGCCAGAGATTGGCCTGACACCACAAACCGTTGCACGCTTTAAAGCACGCTTTAATTTACCGGTTGTCGTGCTGCACTCCAATCTGACGGATCGCCAACGACTTGATGCCTGGCTACAGGCGAAAGAGGGCATCGCCCGCATTATCATCGGCACCCGCTCGGCTATTTTTACGCCATTAAAGAACCCCGGTGTAATCTTTATTGATGAGGAACATGACACCTCATTCAAACAGCAGGAAGGGTTTCGCTATAACGCGCGGGATCTCGCAGTCATGCGCGGTAACTACGAGAAAATTCCCGTTGTACTGGGCACAGCAACACCAGCGGTAGAAAGCCTTTATAACGCCCGGCAGGGGCGCTACCAATGGTTAAAACTCAATCAGCGGGCTGGTAACGCTCAACCTCCCAAATTCGAACTCCTGGATATTCGCCAACTACCGTTACAGGACGGTCTGTCTGAGCCGCTGGTTCAGCAGATCCGGGGCCACTTACAACAGGGCACACAGGTACTGGTGTTTCTCAACCGACGCGGATTCGCTCCGACGCTGATGTGCCATGATTGCGGCTGGCTGGCCGATTGTAAGCGCTGTGATGCGCATATGACACTACACCGCAAGCCCTTTCACCTGCACTGCCATCATTGCGATAGCCAACGCCCTGTTCCCGTTACTTGTGACAGTTGTGGCAGCTCGGAATTAAAACCAGTAGGCGCGGGCACCGAACGCACCGAGGAAGCCCTGCTTAAACTATTTCCCGAATTTCCGGTTATCCGGGTCGATCGTGACACCACTCAGCGCAAAAACTCGATGCAACAGATTATGGACCGGGTTAATGAAGGTAAACCCTGCATTCTTATAGGCACGCAGATGCTGGCGAAAGGCCACCATTTCCCAAAAGTGACACTGGTTGCCATCCTGAATGCTGACAGCGGTCTTTTCAGCGCCGATTTCAGAGGCATGGAACGTACCGCTCAGCTGATTCTTCAGGTCTCAGGCCGGGCAGGCAGAGCTGAGCACCCGGGAAAAGTCGTCATGCAGACTCACCACGCCGACCACCCCACTATAACCAGTCTGGTCACCGAAGGTTATCAGGCATTTGCCGAGCAGGAGCTTAGTCAACGCATATCAGCTCAACTCCCCCCCTCTCTGTACTGCGCTATGTTTCGAGCCGAAGCAAACCATCAGGGTTTAGCCGAACGTTTCCTGAGCAAACTGCGAAACCTGTTAGAAGAAGACATCTTGCAACCCCATGGCATCCAGTGGCTGGGGCCACTGCCTTCACCGATGGAGAAAAGGGCCGGTCTCTTCCGCGCACAGCTTGTGCTACAAAGTAAGGACCGAAAAGCTCTGCATCATCAATTGCAAAGCATCATTTACCAGGCAGAGATCGATCCCGACGCCAGGAAAGTCCGCTGGTCCGTTGATGTTGACCCTGTGGATATGTTTTAGCATTAAATAACCGCTCGAGAGGGGTTAACAAAGCACAAGCGAAAAGGGATAATACGCGGTCTTTTCTACAGACGAAAAGCGTAGTCATCTATATTGTTATTATTAAAAACTGCGCACCGAAGTCTGGCCCCTGAATTCAACCCGGTATCTTTTGAGCATGAAACAACATATTGCGGACCTGATTAGTACTGCCCTGACCTCGCTGATTGATGATGGCACTCTGCCTGCTGATATCCAGCCAAACATCATGGTAGAGAACACCCGCGACAAATCTCACGGCGACTTTGCATCGAACATAGCTCTGACACTGGCGAAGGCGGCAAAAACCAACCCCCGTGCCTTGTCAGAGAAAATCTGTAACGCCCTCCCGGCATCAGAGAATGTGGACAAAACTGAGATCGCAGGCCCCGGCTTTATCAACTTTTTTGTCAGCGATGCATCGACTGGCAGTCTGATTAAGACGATTCTTCAGGCCAAAGAAACCTACGGCCGAAATAATGATGGCGCGGGTAAAAAAGTTCAGGTTGAATTTGTCTCGGCCAATCCGACCGGCCCTCTGCATATCGGCCACGGACGCGGCGCTGCTGTAGGCGACTGTCTCTGCCGTCTGATGAACGCAACAGGCTGGGATGTAACCCGCGAGTTTTATTACAACGATGCCGGCCAGCAAATCAACAACCTGGCGCTCTCCGTTCAGGCGCGCTGCAAAGGCCTGACCCCAGAAGACCCCAGCTGGCCAGAAGATGGCTATCGCGGTGGATACATCGTCGATCTGGCAGAAAGCTTTATGCGCGGCGACACCGTCCAGTCTGCAGATCAAAGCTACACAGGCACCAAAGATGCTGAAGATCTGGAGGCTATTCGCCACTTTGCTGTAGCCTACCTGCGCCACGAACAGGACCTTGACCTGAAAGCGTTCGGAGTCGATTTTGATGTCTACTTCCTCGAATCTTCACTCTACTCCGAAGGCAAAGTTGAAGATGCGGTACAAACACTGATCAAAAACGGTTATACCTACGAAGAAGGTGGCGCATTATGGTTACGTACCACCGACTTCGGCGATGACAAAGACCGGGTGATGCGTAAGACCGATGGCGGCTATACCTACTTTGTACCTGACGTTGCTTACCATATGAACAAATGGCAACGAGGCTTCAATACCGTTATCAATGAACAGGGTGCCGATCACCATAGCACCATCACCCGTGTCCGCGCTGGCTTACAGGCAATGAATGCCGGAATCCCTAAAGGTTGGCCGGATTACGTCCTGCACCAGATGGCGACGGTTATGCGGGGCGGCGAAGAGGTTAAAATTTCCAAACGTGCTGGCAGCTACCTGACCCTGCGCGACCTGATTGACGAAGTAGGCAAAGACGCCACCCGTTACTTCCTGGCCGCCCGCAAATCCGACAGCCACCTTAACTTCGATATCGATCTGGCCCGTTCTGAATCTGCCGACAACCCGGTTTATTATATTCAATATGCCCATGCCCGGGTCTGCTCGATTTTCCGCAAGCTGGCCGAAAACAACCTGCAATGGGATGAAGAAACAGGGCAGAGCGCTTTAAGTCGCCTGGAGCTGGAATCAGAGAAGCGCCTGACCATCAAACTGGGCCGTTACCCTGAGATCGTCAAACGTGCTGCAGATGTTCGTGAGCCACATCTGATCGCTACCTACCTGTATGAACTGGCCAGCGATTTCCACACCTACTACAACTCAGAAAAGACATTGGTTGATGACACCGAACTGCGGAACGCCCGTCTGACCCTGACCGTCGCGGTGCGTCACGTACTGGCTAACGGCCTCAATTTATTGGGCGTTAACGCACCGGACTTGATGTAATAAGGGCTCTTCATGGCGCGCAAAGACTACGCAAAAAAACGTAACAGCGGATCGGCAGCCAGCCGGGCTCCGCGGCGTAAGAGCGCGCCGGTTAAAAAACCGTTCCCGCTGGTCCGGATCATTATCAGCCTGGTTTTTTTAATCGGCTTTGGCTACGCCTTGTGGCAGCTAACCAGCGTCAAACCCGATAGCACCGCAACTCAGTCTCCCGCCGCTGCCCAAACCGGCACTGCAAAAAAACCAACGACAAAGCCAGCCGTTAAACCGGCAGCAAAACCCGTCGCCAAGCCAGCAGCTAAACCCTCAGGCCAAGCCGCCAGCAATACGACAGATGATTCTGGTACTCCGGTTGAAGAACAATCTGAACGGTTCGATTTTTACCAAATTTTACCCCAAAGTGAAGTCGATACAGCCAATGTTGAACCCTATAAGTCGACGCCAAAAGATGCCAAGTCTGAACATACTTACGTACTCCAGGTTGGTTCCTTTCAAAATAGCAAAGACGCAGAGCAACTCAGAGCCCGGCTAATTCTTGAAGGCTTGCCAAATGTTCATTCCCGTAGGGTAACCAATAGTAACGGGAGTATCTGGTATCAGGTACGCACAGGGCCATTTGATAACCGCTCTCAACTAAACAAAGCACAGGATCGACTCGTGCGCCTGAACATCCAGCCGCTTCTCAGGCAGATCGACTAAATTTAGTTTCAGATTCCTGCTGTCACTAACACTTCATAGCCTTGAAATAACGCCCGATGCTCCCATATCTATACTCATTGCAAATTGAGTATAGATATTCGGGAAGACACCCATGACCACAATTGTTTCAGTACGACGCGACGACCAGGTCGTTGTTGGCGGTGACGGCCAGGTTTCGCTTGGTAACACCGTAATGAAAGGCACCGCCCGTAAAGTCCGCCGTCTGGCAAAGCATGATGTCATTACCGGTTTTGCTGGCAGCACTGCCGACGCCATCACCCTGCTGGATCTGTTCGAACAGCAACTGGAAAAGCATCAGGGCAATATTTTCAATGCGGTCGTTAGTCTGGCTCGTGAATGGCGCGGTGACCGGGTACTGCGTAAGCTCGAAGCACTGATGTTAGTTGCCAACAAAGACAAGACCTACCTGATCTCCGGCAGTGGTGACATTATCGAGCCTGAAGATGGGGTTATCGCTATTGGCTCCGGTGGCAACTATGCCCTGGCAGCCGCCCGTGCCCTGGTTGCCAACAGCGACCTCTGCGCCCGTGATGTCGTGGAAAAAAGTCTGCAGATCGCCGCAGACATCTGCGTATTTACCAACGCCAACCTGACCATAGAGCAGCTGCAGTCCACCGCAGCCGATGCCTGAAAGACTAAGTTAGAGAGAACCGCTAATGTCCAATATGACACCCCGTGAAATTGTTTCCGAACTGGACCGCCATATCGTCGGTCAGGCCGATGCCAAACGCTCCGTTGCTATTGCGTTGCGCAACCGTTGGCGGCGCATGCAGCTTGATGCCGAGCTGCGCGCTGAAGTTTCCCCCAAGAACATTCTGATGATCGGCCCTACCGGCGTGGGTAAAACAGAAATAGCCAGGCGCCTGGCTAAACTGGCCAACGCTCCTTTTATCAAGATCGAAGCGACAAAGTTCACAGAAGTTGGTTACGTCGGCCGCGACGTTGAAACCATCATTCGTGATCTGATGGACATGGCGATCAAGATGCTGCGTGAGCAGGAGATGGACAAGGTTAAGTTCCGTGCAGAAGATGCCGCGGAAGAACGTATTCTTGATGCTTTGCTACCCCCGGCCCGCCCTGTCGGTATGGAAGAACAAGCGGAACTGAAAACAGACAGCGCAACCCGCCAACTCTTTAGAAAACAACTACGTGAAGGTAAGCTGGACGACAAAGAGGTCGATATTGACCTTAGTCAGACACCCGTTGGCGTCGAGATCATGGCCCCTCCCGGCATGGAAGAGATGACTAATCAGCTGCAAAGCATGTTTTCCAACATGGGCAACAATCAAACTAAGTCGCGACGCATCAAAGTCAAAGACGCCCTTAAACAGGTGATCGACGAAGAAGCGGCTAAGATGGTCAATGATGACGAACTTAAGCAGCAGGCGATCGATGCCGTGGAACAGAACGGCATCGTCTTTCTCGACGAGATCGACAAGGTCTGTAAGCGCGAAGGTACCGGGGCTGATGTCTCACGGGAAGGCGTACAGCGCGATCTTCTTCCGTTGATAGAAGGCAGCACTGTATCGACAAAACAT